>NZ_JCBCDA010000044.1:0-30621 GCF_059865615.1 Petrocella sp.
TGCTTTTATTCAAATGTTTCCGGATTATATAGATGCCAACTCACTGGATACTTTCTATAAAAATTGTATTTTTCAAAAGAAAGGTAAACATACTCATTTACATGCTTTTTTAACGAATCAAAAAAGTATGATTCCCTATAACTTAGAATTAGAGCCTTCTATTGTTTATGAAGTATCTAAAAAAATTATAGGAAAAAAACAACTTCTGATATGCTTTAAAGACATTTCTAATCTGGTCTCCAAACAAAAAGCTTTATCGAATCAAAAGCATCAATTAACCCTTACCAATCATAAATTAGGTTCACTGGCTCAGAAAACAAAAGAATTAGCTATTGCAAAAGCAAAGTCAAAAATAGCACAAAATATGCATGATATTTTAGGCCATAGCCTAACTGTTGTAATCGGCACAGCTGAACTTGCAGCCACAGACCAGCATCTTGAAGCCTCTCATCAAAAACTCATGCAAATTAGCGAGCTTCTTACCAACGGTTTAAATGATTTAAAAAACACTTTTATTAATGGAGAATCCTCATGGGGTACGACCTCACTCACCCATGCCATTCATTGTTTAAAAAACCAGAAAATCCAATTAGATTTTCTGGTTCAAGGGCAAGTATATGAACTTGATAGTCCTCAGACTGAAGCTGTTTTTCGTTTGTGTCAAGAAGCCATGACAAATGCAATCAAACATGGACAAGCCAAAAATCTGCATATTGTTCTTCGTTTTGAACCCGCCTTCATCCATCTGTTTATTATTGATGATGGTAATGGATGTACTTCAATCATTAAGAACTATGGATTAAAAGGCATTGAAGAAAGGTTTTCTTCTCTTGGCGGTCATGTTCATTTCGGTTCAGATGGGGTTCATGGTTTTAATATTCATGCTACATTACCAAAGTTCTATACTGATTCTATGATTATACAATCTGATTTTTGATCGCAAATACAGAGACTTGTGTTCGGTCAAGCAGTCCCGTCATACTCAGTATTTTAGAGACTCTATTTTTGATTGTACCTTCACTATAGTTGATGCTACTAGCAATTTCTTTGTTAGTCTTACCTTCAACTATTTGTCTGATAATCGCTAGGTCAATGGCATCAAATACACAATCATCTATTTCTAACTTCTCAGATGAACACCTAAGTCCCAATGAACTATGTATAGAAATAGTCTCATAAACAGCTTTATGAAAGATAACCATATCATACTGAAGACATTTAATTGCTAAAACAAGGGCCTCCGGCTTCATGTCTTTGACCAAATAACCATCAGCGCCGGAGCAACAGGCCGCCGATATATTTTTTGAATCTTCAAAGGTTGTTAACATGACAACTTTTGTATTTGGTAGACTGGCTTTTATCTCTACTAAAGCTTCAATACCTGTTTGAACAGGCATCTGAATGTCCAGCAATACCATGTCCGGTTTATATTTTTTTGCCATTTTTACAGCTTCTTCTCCATTGGATGCTGAAGCAACAATTTCAATCTCATGGTCTTTCTTTAGCATCTCTTCTAACATGGTTCGAAAAAGCAGCTGATCATCTGCCAATAGAACTCTCATTTCACAAAACCCCCTTTTGATTTGAGAACAATTCCTTGATTGAATCTCGAACATCTTTATATATCTCTCTTAAATAATCTGCAACATCATGAATCGCTTTATGATATTCTTGCATCGTATTGTAATGTGTTTTTTGAATATAATGTACCTGAGTCACCATTTTCTCTATTTTTATTATGAGATTTTTTTGAACTTGATCCACCAATTCAAGCCTTACTTTTTCACTTTCCAAATTGTTTGTGATTGCTACTGAATCCCTAAGCTTTTTATTGGCCAACGCCATATAGGCTATTTGATCCTCCAGTTCTTTCTCCACTTGTTTTTGATCGGTAATATCATAAACAACCATGGCATTTCCTATAAAGATATCTTTACTCATAATTGAAGAAAATGTAACTAAAAATACTTTTTCTTCAATCTTAAGCATGATTTTAATCGATCTTTTTTTACCTTCTTTTGTAAGGCTTTCTTTTATGGAAATGAAGTCATAGTCTTTAGTCGTCTTTACAATCCTATTAAGAATTTCATCTATATGGGTATCATTTCCAAAAATGCTTTGATAAGCCATCGGATGGTTGAACTCTACGACAACCCCATGATGATCAATAATGACAGCCAAATCATCCATTGAATAGAACACTGTTTTTAAGTCCGCTGATTGATCGACAAAATATTCTTTCTTTCTTATTCGATTCACTTTAACCGACAAATATATGATCATGAGTCCAAAAAAAATAACACCCAAATACCGAATAAGCCTCTTAAAAAAAACATCAATAGGTAAACCAATTGTCACGGTATCCATCATTTGCAAGATTAATATTGTTATACCCACAATCGAAAGGATATTTAGATTCGGAAAACCCGTCTCTTTTACCTTTCTAACCTTGTACCAAATGAGAAAACAGGTCCATACCACGATTAATGTCAATAATAATCCCACCTGAAATATTATATTCTTATCTAAGACCATCAACCGCTTCACTTCCTTAATTATAAATTCAACTTCCTATTTATTGGATTTCTATAAGTAGATTAGACTGACTTGCTGCCAAGAATATAGAAGTCATCTGAGAAAGATGAGTTCTTAATCACCATATGTTAATCCAACCGCTTCACCGGTTTTGACCAAATCATCATCCCGTGTAACCAACTTAAGTTTTGCTGCCATTTCTTCAAGAGGTGTTGCTCTTAGTTTATTGTTCACAATAGAAACCGTATTACCATAATCCTCTTCTGCAATCAGTCTTGCTGCATAGGCACCTAGTTTGGTGGCTAATACTCTATCATAAGCAGATGGAGAACCACCCCTTTGTTGATGTCCGGGTATGGTGACCCTTGTTTCAAAGCCCAGATTGGCGCTAATTTGTCTTGCCAAACGGTAAGAAACTGTTTGATCCGTCATCTCTTCTCTATAACGTTTAAAATTCTTTTTACTCATGGCCGCTTCTTCCTTGTTTACAGCACCTTCTGCCACAGCTATAATTGAAAAGTCTTTGCCTTTTTTACGTCTTTCTTCAAGTGCTTCATATACTTTCTCTTCACTGTATGGAATCTCCGGTATCAATACAACATCGGCGCCACCCGCAATACCAGAAAATAAAGTCAGCCATCCGGCTTTATGTCCCATAAGCTCAATCAACATAACCCTGTCATGAGAATCCGCTGTTGTATGTATTCGATCAATCACCTCTGTAGCAATGTCAACCGCACTATGAAAGCCAAATGTCATTTCTGTACCATAGATATCATTATCAATGGTTTTTGGTAAACCAATAATATTTAAGCCTTCTTCTCTTAGGAGATTGGCATTTTTGTGAGTGCCGTTACCACCGATGGTCACCAAACAATCCAACTTTAATTGATTGTAGTTTTTGACCATGTTGGCCACTTTATCAATTCCGTCTTCTTCTATTTTTCTCATTTGCTTAAAAGGTGTCCGATGGGTCCCAAGAATCGTACCACCTCGTGTCAATATACCTGAAAAATCATGAGAGGCCATAACTTTATAATCGCCATCAATTAAGCCTTTATATCCACCTTTTATCCCAATAATCTCACAATCCAGCAAATCATAAGAAGCCCTTGCAACACCTCTAATGGCTGCATTAAGGCCTGGACAATCTCCGCCGCTGGTTAAAATACCTATTCGTTTTTTCAATTCTACCACTCCTAATCCTTATGAACTTGATGGGTTTGTGTTATACACTATTATCATGATACCATATCCCTCTTTATGACAAAAGACTAAGTTATAACCCAGCCTCTCACTTGTTATGTCATTACATACATACCTATTCATCTGTTTCACCTTGTAAAGTACCCAAGTCTCCAATAATAAAATCTTATAAACCTTGATTTGTCCTAAATAACGCTTGATTTTTCCTAAGATTCCTGTAGAATAGTATATGTAGCATAAGCATAACATATTACAACTATATTATGATGACAAGGTGACGAAAATGACGAAAATTGATTTATTTAAGCAGTATGTTGTCGATAAAACAACACCCATTCCCCTCTATTTCCAATTTAAGAATATATTACTAAATATGATGAAAAATGGCGAACTACAAGCCGGTGATATGATCCCAACTGAGTTTGAGTTATGTGATATATTCGGAATTAGCCGTACCACCATAAGACAAGCTTTAACCGAATTGGTGAATGAGAACAAGTTTCACCGTGTTAAAGGGCGTGGTACTTTTGTAGCTCAGAACAAAATCAATCAAGATTTTATCCGCAAGATCGAAAGCTATAATGCAGAAATGACGCGTAAGGGGTACACACCTTCTTCCGAAGTCATCGACCTAAAAGTCATACCATCCAACACTGAGGTTTCCGGTGCACTTCGTATCACTGCCAACACAGATGTCATTAGTTTGAAAAGATTGCGTTACGCTGACGGTCAACCCATCGTCATTACCCAGACATTTATGCCTTATTCCTTTTGTAAGCATATCTTGGACCATGACATGGGTCAGGAATCTCTTTACAAAATACTGGCACAAAATGTTAATACAAAAATCTATCGTGTTGTAAGAAATATTGAAGCTGTCATTCCGACCAAAGAAGATTGTGACCTCTTGGACATCACCAAAACCACAGCCATCCAACTTTTCCATTATACAGGTTATAATAAGTTTGATACACCGGTAGAGTACACCATATCCCGTTATCGTGGGGACAAAAACATCTTTACGATTGAACAGTTTCATGCGTAAGGTGTTATGCTGTGTTAAAATGGATCCCACAAAAACCCTTCTACAGTGTATATGATTACGGTCTCCGATTGGTGCATCCATACTGACTAACTTCATCACATACACTGCTTCAAGGAACTTCATGGTCGAAGTTGGCTTCTTCTATCAGCTTATAATCATCTATGTTTTCATAAACATGAACCGAAGCTTTCTTAGATAACATGGTCCCTTTATAAGACTTACCTTCTCTATTATAAATGTACAATAGGCACCATTAATCGTAGACATCATATAACCACCAATACTGGTAAACCGAATCGTACCATCTTCATTCATCGATCTTACCATGGCACCTAGAGTGTCTAAGTGAGAAGCCATACCAATGGCTTCCTTGTCATTGACGCCTTTTATGGTGACATAGATACCGCCTTTTTGAGTATAGTTCATATCTATCATATTATAATCCTTATTAAGGTTTGTCTTGTAATAAAATAATCTTAGGTATGTCTCGCCAATTTCTGATGGCCTTTTCCTTGTCATAAACCGTTGCCAAATAGGTACCAAAAGATGTATCCTCAACCTTATAGACGTACTCTTCTCCATTTGAAACTAAAAATGATATATACTTACCGTCAAAGGAGCTGTATTCTATCGTATAATTACTAGGGTGGTTAAGTTTTCCCTGTTGGTACATATCTTCAAGTATATAGGCCTGTATTTCTTCAGATATTTTCTTCAATTGAACTGTCTCAATTTCTCGCGTTGCCGTCTCAATGTTAAAGTCGGGATGTGCCTCTAATAAAGCTTCTATAGATTGTACATTATCCTCTAATATTTTAATGGTGTCGTCTTTTATCATGGCAACACTCAAATAAATCTGTGGGTTATTAACAGGAGATGCTATGGTAAAAATTGATCTACCATCTGTCTTCATATAACGAATAAATATCCGTTCCACCTCGAATTTTTCCATAAGGATAGTCTCAACTTCTTGCCACATCTCTAAATCTGTTACAAGTTTTGGTTCGATATAGGGTCCTGATCCCGGAAGCTGTTCATAGTCTTCCTTTGAAAGTACCTCAAAACCATCTAAAGACTTAATATAATAGGTCGATGGGTCGACTTCATAGGCAATACTAAAGCCATCCACTAATACAAAGTTCATACGTTCCAATATGCTATCCTCAATCTTAATGTTATAGTTTCTGACGATATCTTGGACCGTGACTGTTTTCATATTGAGCAAATCAAAAGGACGTCCCTTGTTATAAGCCACAATCTGATCTGAAAAATATGCTTCCAAACCATTAAAAATCTCTACAGCATACTCATCAATAATCTGGCCTTCAAGTGCCTTTCGATCAAGGGCAATTTGTTCCCTGTCAAGATCAAATCCTTGTTTTTGAAGCTCTAATACAATCTGGTTGGTCATCGTTTCATTGGTTAACACCAATAAATGTCTGACCAGTTCTCGCCTACCGGTTATATCTTTAATCATACGTTTCATTTGGTCTGCTGATAAAGGATAAATCTGTTCTAATAGATCCACAGCCTCTGCTGCTAGAGGAGATGAACTGGCCCTATAAATAGGTAGTAGTTCTTTGTTTATGGCACCTCTCATCTGCTCAATAACAACCTGTATCTCTTCTTCATTCACGACAAAGTTAAGCTTCAAGTCTTGGTCCACGGGCACAACATGCATAAGATCAAGGCCTGATGGCTTGCCATATTGGGTCAAATCAATACGCATTTCATGAATCAGCCGGCTTACTCTACCTCTATTTATCAGATATTTCAATGGACCAATGACTTTGAATTCATGTCGTCCTATACCAACTTTATCATAAGACACTCTAAGGTTGCCTTCATCTTCAAAATATTCCATATAATATACAATCGGAAGATAGAAACCGGCAAAGGTCAGATTCAACTTCAAAGCTTGCTTCTTACCATCATAATAGAGATGTTCCAAATTATAGGCTGTATCTTTCACATCTTTAGCAATCAAGATGGACAGTTCGTGGGCAATAACATTCTCAGAAATAAGAATATCCAGACCATAATCTTCATATACCCAATTTTCTTTATCTTTTTCTATATATTCCAAGGCAGATTCACCTTTTTGGAACTGATCAAATATAGCAAATTGCATGTAGGTCAATATGGCACACCCAAGCACAAAAAAAACAAAGAGGCCAATGGCAAATGATTTTAAGGTAGCCATCGACTTGATTCCTTTTTCCAATTTCACTGTTAAGTTATCCAATAATTCATCTTTTTTTTCTTCTGACATAACTTAACCCTCCATTAATTTAGATTTCCAGATTATGAACCGTTCTAGGGAATGATACAACATCACGAATGTTACTCATGCCGGTGATATACATAATCATTCGCTCAAAGCCTAGGCCAAAACCGGCATGACGTGTGCCACCGTATTTTCTGATGTCCAAATACCACCAATAATCTTCTTCATTAAGACCCATCGCTTCCATTCTTCTTAGCAGCTTATCTAGGTCATCTTCTCTTTGACTACCACCAATGATCTCTCCAACACCCGGAACCAGAAGATCCATGGCAGCAACTGTTTTTTCATCCTCATTCATCTTCATATAAAAAGCCTTAATATCTTTTGGATAATCCGTTACAAACACAGGTTTGTTAAAGACTTCTTCTGTCAAATAACGCTCATGTTCCGTCTGTAAATCCCCGCCCCAGCTAACAGGATACTCAAAGACTTTAGCGCTATTTTGAAGTAATTCAATTGCCTCGGTATAAGTCACTCTCTCAAAATCACTATTGGCAACCTTATCTAAGCGCTCAAACAAGGATTTGTCCACAAATTGATTAAAAAAAGCCATTTCTTCCGGTGCCTTTTCTCTAACATAGCGAATGATGTATTTGATCATCTCTTCAGCAAGGTCCATGTCATCTTTAAGATCTGCAAAGGCCATTTCCGGCTCAATCATCCAAAACTCTGCCGCGTGTCTTGGTGTATTAGAGTTTTCTGCTCTAAACGTAGGCCCAAAAGTATATACATTTCTAAAAGCCATCGCATAGGTTTCCACATTTAGCTGACCACTGACTGTAAGGTTGGCTTCTTTTCCAAAGAAATCTTCCTTATAATCCACGGTACCCTCTTCATTTTTTGGTACATCAAGAGGTGGCAGAGTAGATACTCTAAACATCTCCCCAGCACCTTCACAGTCACTGCCTGTTATGATTGGGGTATGTACATAAACAAAGCCTTTTTCATTAAAAAACTGATGAATGGCAAAAGCCGTAAGAGAGCGTACTCTAAATACAGCTGAAAAAGTATTGGTTCTAGGTCTTAAGTGCGCAATGGTACGTAGGTATTCAAAACCATGGCGTTTTTTCTGAAGGGGATAATCACTGGCTGATTCACCCTCAACTGTAATCTTATCGGCTTTGATCTCAAAAGCCTGTTTTGCTTCCGGCGTCTCTACCACTACACCTTCAACAACAACAGCGGCACCTACGTTTTGCTTGGAAAGTTCCTTATAGTTTTCAAGATCACTGTCCATAACCACTTGAATCGTATTAAAGCATGTTCCGTCATTCAGCACCATAAAACCAAAGGCATTAGATGCCCTTACGCTTCGAATCCAGCCTGAAATCTGAATTTTATCTCCGTAATAGGCCTCCGGATGTTCATAAATCGCTTTAACTTCTGTATTATTCATCACTAATCTCCTCAAAATGTTTTTCCCAAATGGGCTTATTTTCTATTCGTTGATCTTATGACTATTGTAGCATATTCCTTAACTTCATATATGACAAATTCTTTAAATAATATTTAGGGCATCAAAAAAATGAGTCTAGCTTTCATAGACGTAAAAAATATTTTAACGCTCTTTTCTTTCTTAACCATCTTTGGTATAATAGAGTGAAAAGAATGCAGAACTAGAGATACCTATAATACATGAACCCTTAAAGGGTTCTTTAATAGAAAGGAACATAAAATGGATGCAAGAATTATAACCTTGGCTAAGAATTTAGTCAATTACGCATGTAAAGTTCAACCGAAAGAAAAAGTCCTTATAGAATACATCGGTTCAGAAACAGAGGATTTGGCAAGGCAACTGGTCAAAGAAGTATTAGCAGCTGGGGGGTATCCTTTTCTTCAGGCAACAGATTATCGTGTTGTAAGAGAACAGCTCCTTGGTGCGACTCAGGAATTTTTTGAAATCAAATGTAAATGGGAATCCATTCGTATGCAGGAGATGGACTGTTATATTGGTGTACGTGGGTCTGATAATGTTTCAGAGTGGAGCGATGTGCCCGCTGAAAAACTTGCTCTCTACCAGAAATACTGGTTCAACCCCATACACAGTGACATCAGGGTCAACACAACCAAATGGGTTGTGCTTAGATACCCCAACGCTTCTATGGCTCAATTGGCCAACCAAAGCACTTCTGGCTTTGAAGATTTTTATTACAATGTCTGTAACTTAGACTATGGTAAAATGTCCATCGCTATGGATGCACTGGTAGAACTTATGGAAAAAACCGATCAAGTACATATCGTAGGTCCGGGAACGGATTTGAGATTCTCAATTAAGGGTCTACCGGCCATCAAATGCGATGGTCAAGTCAATATTCCTGATGGTGAAGTATACAGTGCACCGGTACGTGATTCTGTCAATGGTGCACTTAGATACAACACGCCGGCCGTATACCAAGGCTTTACCTATGAAAATATTGAATTGACCTTCAAAGATGGTAAGATTGTGGATGCAAAAGCCAATAATACCAAGAGAATCAATGAAGTCTTTGATACCGACGAGAACGCAAGGTATATTGGCGAGTTTGCCATTGGTGTCAACCCTTATATCCTTGATCCTATGAAAGATACTTTATTTGATGAGAAAATCATGGGCAGCTTCCACTTTACCCCTGGTAGCGCTTATGATGAATGCAACAATGGTAACAAGTCCGCCATTCATTGGGATCTCGTGTGTATTCAGACCCCTGAATATGGTGGTGGTGAGATCTATTTTGACGGCGTGCTGATTCGTAAAGACGGGCAATTTGTACATGAGGCCCTCTTGCCACTGAACCCAGAAAATCTAAAATAATAAGGCTCTTTATCAGTTAGGGGTAATCCCTATATTCGTGAGTTAACTAGGTCTCTAAGTGAACACTTAGAGACCTGGTTCTTCTCCAAAAAGTCTCTGCTATGTTAATGCGTTGGAACAACGCATTAACTATCAAGGGAATCTTTCCTGCCGGAACAATTTGCTTTGCAAAGCGAGGCGTAGCCTCTTTGTTCTTGGCTTTTAGGAACTGGAACGTAATAATCAGTATAAGCTCAAAAAAATGTTGAAGCGAATATATCACCCCAACATTAGTTTTGGAAATTTTTTATTTAATACCAGAAATTGATTGGTCAATTATATTCCAAAGTATTCTTTTGCATTTTTGAAACATACACCTGTAACCAACATCTCAATGGCTTCTAAATCATATGGGTATTCACCGTTTTCTATCCATGACCCAATCAGATTACAGAAGATACGTCGAAAATACTCGTGTCTTGGATAGGATAAAAAGCTTCTCGAATCTGTTAACATACCGATAAATCTACCCAAGAGGCCGGCATTCGCCAAATCACGCATTTGTTTTTCCATACCATCCCTATGATCTTGAAACCACCATGCAGAACCAAATTGTACTTTTGATGGGTATTTATCATCTTGAAAATTTCCCAACATTGTTGCTATTACGCCATTATCTTTATCATTGATAGAGAATAAAATCGTTTTTGGCAGCTGCACCGTCATCTCTAAATCATTCAAAAATGAAGAAACCGCTATCGCCATACTATCATCTCCTATCGAGTCAAATCCAGAGCTCTCTCCAACTATCTCTACCATTCTTGTGTTTCTACTTCGTATAGGGCCGATATGTAATTCCATGGCCCAACCTAAGCGATGGTATTCCTTGGCAAGAAATAACATAAGCATTGTTTTAAACTTTTCTGAATCTTCTTCAGAAATAGACTGTCCATTCAAAGCATTCACAAATATTACGTTAATTTCTTCTTCTGTTGATCGCCTATAAGGCATCTTTTCAAAACCATGGTCACTTGCAATACATCCACATTGGACAAATTCTTCTATTCTTATTAATACAGCTTTTTTTAAATCTTGATAATTACGGATTTCAACGTCCGTGATTTCAGACATATTCTTTATATACATAGAAAAGTCATCTGATTCAATATTTAAAAGTTTATCCGGCCTCATCGCAGGTAAAACTTTCACTGTAAAGCTTTCATCCTGATCAAGAAGCTTGTGATATTCCAATGTATCCATTAGATCTTCAGTCGTACAGAGTGCGTAGATGTTTGATGTTTCAAGTAACTTGCGTGGTGAATAATCGCCTTTTTCAATCTTATCATTACAGCTGTCCCATATTTTCTTTGTTGTTTTTGGAGAGAGCCATGTATCTATTGAAAAATAACGCTGAAGTTCAAGATGTGTCCAATGATATAAAGGATTACCAATGGCATAAGGTAAGGCTTGTGCATATGCCTCAAATTTTTCATAATCACTCGCATTGCCTGTAATGAAAAACTCCGAAATACCATTAGAACGCATCAAACGCCATTTATAATGGTCACCATAAAGCCACAATTGTGTTATATTCTGAGGCTGTTTATTTTCATATATTTCTCGCACACTCAAGTGACAATGATAATCAATAATCTGTTGATGAACTGCATATGTATGATATAGCTCTACAGCCACTTCATTATCCAACATAAAATTTTCACTCATAAATTTTTTCATTTTTTCTCCTATAGGATCTAAGCCGTTTAGTTTTCAAATCCTTATATATTTCTAAAACAGTAGGTTTGGCAAGAACATAACTACCTGAGGGAAAAATACCAAGATAATAATTAATGCAAACACTGCAGCATAAAATGGAATTGCATCTTTAATAAAGTCCTCTATCGGACATTCAATAATCCCACATACAACATAGAGTGCCGTACCTACCGGTGGTGTCATAACACCCATTGTGACAATCGTCATCATTAGTATACCAAAATGAACTGGATCCACACCCAACTGGGTAACCATCGGCAAAAAGATTGGTGTGAGCAGTAAGATATTTACATTACTATCGACAAACATGCCGGATACAAGAAGAAACAATAGAATAATAATTAATAACAGTGATGGATTTGTTGTTATACCAAAAAGCAATTGAGATAATTTTACCGGAACTTTGTCATAAGTGAGTGCATAGCCAAAAATTCCGGATAAGGATATGATCAATATAACAGCACCTGTGTCTTGTACGGAATGTCGTAATGCATTTTTGAAGGACGTCCAAGTCAATTCCTTATAAATGAATTTTCCGACAAATAAAGCATAAACAACTGCAAATGCGCCTGATTCTGAGGGTGTAAATAAGCCAAATCTAATACCGACTATAAGAATGATTGGGAATATAAAAGCCCAAACTGATTTTTTTAGATTCAGCAAAATCTCTTTTAGAGATGCCGCTTTTATATCAGGATTCGGTATATCATATCCACGTTTTTTTGCTGTGAGATTAACCGTTATCATGAGTGTCGTCATCATTAGAAACCCAGGAACGATACCTGCAGCAAAAAGTCTACCTATGGATACCTCACCCACAAAACCATAAAGAATTAGTCCTAAGCTTGGTGGAATCGTAGCTGTAATCAGTGATGTAAGACATGTTACAGCAGCAATATACCCTTTCGAATACCCCCGCTTAATCATACTTGGTCCAAGGACTCTAATTTCCATTGCAGCATCTGCTGTAGCCGAGCCTGAGACCCCACCCATCAATGTACTCAAAATAACATTAACTTGAGCTAAACCTCCAACCATCTTGCGCGTTAATACCGTAGATAAGCTCAACAAACCTTTGGTTATACCTGTTTCATTCATTAAATTTCCTGCAAAAATAAAGAAAGGAACAGCTAAAAAAGCATAGGATTGAGTCTGTGTTACTACTCTCTGTATAGAGATTGCAAAAGGGATATCATTGTTTGTTAAGAAATAACCCAGTCCAGAAATCCCTATAACGAAGGCAATTGGCATATTAATTAATAATAGAATAATAAATAGAATTATTAACAAAACCACTTATATAACCCCCTTTTTTATGCTTTTTCTATTGATATGATTCCTGTAAATATTAGTGAAACTGGACATCAACATGAAAATAGAACCAACAGGCAAACTAAGTGTTACAAATGAGTAGCTAATTGGTAGTGTTTGAAATGACCTTTGCCAGCTACTGATACTTAAGTTAAATCCATATACTATGAAAACAAAAAGAACAATGATAATCAATACATTACAAAAAAGCTTTAAATAATATTGTATTACATCTGAAAACTTTCTTGTTAGTATATCAACACCTAAAAGTTTGCCATTTCTTAATGCAATATCAGCACCTAGAAACGCTACCCACGCAAACAAAATCTGTGTAATGTCGATTGACCATTGGATTGGTATTTTCAGGTATCTAAAAACTGCGGATGCAAAAACCAGTCCAATAATTGTAATAAAAAATGTGGAACAAATGAATTCCTCAATTCTGAAAATCACTTTTAGAACTTTTCCCATGGAAACCTCCTATATGAAAAATTATACTTTAGAAAATTAACACACCCGTATTAAAAGTTACATAAAGCCCGGATGTGTTAATTTCAACTGAAACTATTTGCTTATTTCTTCTAATAATTGATCTCTTAATTCAGCATAACCTAATTTTTCATACACAGGTTGAACCGCTTCTATGAAAGGTGTTTTATCAACTTCTCTAACGATCATGCCTTGCTCTACCATTTCGTCCTCGTACTCTTTAGAAAGTTTAACAACGAGTTTTTGGTTTTCTGCCCCTACTTCTTTACAAATTCTAACAAAAAGCTCCTGGTATTCCGTACTCCAAGAATCAAAAACTTCTTTACTCATGACCAAACAACCAATTAATTGAAAATGCTCCGTTTTATTCGTGTACTTAGAGATTTCATAAAGACGCGTTGCATAGGATGAAGGTGTCTGTACTTCTGCCCCATCAATGGCCTTTTGTTGAATTGATGGATAAACCTCTGCCCAATCCATAGGTGTTGCAATAGCGCCCATTGCATTAATTGTTTCAGTAAAAAGTGGGCTACCAATTGTTCTAATCTTTAATCCATTTAAGTCAGCAGGTGTATTTATTTCTTTATCAACCACCATATTACGAGCACCAGAATACCAATTGGAGGTAATAAGCTTTAAACCTTGGTCTTCAAATTGTTTTTCCCATGCTTTATAGGTCTCTGTTTCAACTAAATCATTTAACTGGCTAGGGTCGTCCAAAAGATAAGGCGCTTGAATTACACCAAATTCAGGGACAAATGATGCCAATCTACCAGGGTCAGAAACCGTTAAAATAGGTGCTCCTTGCATTGCTTGCTCTGTAAGGTCATCTGTTCCACCTAGTGCAGAAGAAAAGTAGAGTTCAATTTGGAAATTACCATTAGTTTCTTCTTCCATTCTTCTCTTTACTTCAGCCAGCCCCATGGATTGTGTATCTTTATCTCCTTGAGTATTACCAAATCTCATACTTACTTTTTCTGGCTCCGTAGTCGTAGCTTCTTCTGTTGCTTCAGTTGCTTCAGTTGTTGATACTTCAGCTTCTTCTACCTTTGTATCTTTTTGGGTACATCCTACCAATGTTGCAAATGCAATTAACAATGCTACCATTAGTCCTATTATTCTCTTCATAATTTCTCCTTTTTTATATAGTATTTTTTAGAAACCTATTAAACATCCACCATCAACTGCTAAGCAAGTGCCTGTTACAAAAGATGCTGCAGGTGAACACAGATATACAGCAGCCCATCCAATATCCATTGCATCACCATATTTATTCATTGGGGTTCTTCCTAAAATCTTATTTTGGCGATTTTCATCACCTTCAACAGCTTTCCTAAACATTATCGAATCAATAAATCCCGGCGCAATGGCATTGACACGAACATTATCACAAGACACTTCACTGGCTATTGATCTCGTAAGCCCAAGTACGGCTGATTTAGCAGCGGAATATGCCGTTACAGAAGTAAGTCCAAAGAAAGCTGACATCGAGGAAATAAATATGATATTTCCACTTTTATTTGACCTCATTGATGGAATCACTGCTTTTGTCAGCGCAAAAGCACCAACTAAATGTACATCTAAAACACGATTAAAATCATTTATAGAAGTTTCTTCCACTGGCTTCTTACAATGTATACCTGCATTATTTATTAGTATATCAATCTTACCATGGTCTTCAATTATACGCTTAACCAATTCTTCTGTATGATCAGTATCTGTCACATTAAATTGGTAATAACCAGCATCATTGCCAATATCCTCACAAGCTTTTTTTAGAATCTCTTCAGATTCTATACCAACTACAATAACCTTAGCTCCTGCAGATGTTAAGCATTTTGCCATTGCATTTCCCAAACCCGTTGCTGCGCCTGTAATAACCGCTATGTTCCCTTCCAAACTAAATGCATTCATAAATGATTGTTCTACCATATTGCCCTCCTTTTTATAAAATACCAAACTTTTCAAAAGCTGCTGTCGAAGTCATACCTGCTTCTATAGCTTTTCTTACTACCTTTTCACCCCTAACTTTTTCTAGTGACTTTTCAACCACTTCTTCTACGGTTTCTTTTGGGATTATCAGAACACCATCTATATCGCCAAAAACAAGATCTCCCGGTCTAACCAATACACCCCCAATCTCAATATTGCAACGATAATCAGCTACTTGTGTACGAACAGATGAGTCTTGTGCATAACGTCCTCTACTGAAGACTGGCCAGTTCTGACTTAATACCATAGGTGTGTCTCTATGCCAACCGTTGATAACTGCACCAACCGCACCTCTTGTTCGAGCTGTTGCCGTTAGAAGCTCTCCCCAATAGGCACATCGCATTTCACCCCCGCTTGCTATGTAAACTTCTCCCGGTAATAACTGGTCAAGTGCTTCCGTTAAAAGTCCAAATGGTTTTTTTTGTGGTCCGTATACGTCAACCATAAGGACTGGCATTGCCCAACCAACGATAATAAAATCTTCCCTAATCGCTTGCACTGGCTGTGGCAAAAATTGATGACTGTATCCCATACTATCTAAAATATCTCCAACCACTGGCGTGTATAGTTCTTTTTTAATGACCTCAAAAAGTGCTTCATCATTATTTCTATACTTCTGATTCTCCATACTTATTCCTCCTGCACTATTCGCATTGCAGCTTTCATATAACCCAATGCATAGGCCATTCCAGCATGCCAAGGTGCATCACAAGTCATTAATGGTGTGTGGTCCGGAATTAGAACGCCTTCAAAGTGGTGTTTTTTAAACAGCCTCAAGGCTTTCAACATATCTATGTCACCTTCATCAAGGAATACTTCCTTATAATCGGGGACTTTTCCAATAACATTTCTAAAATGAACGTAACTAATCTTATTCATTGATGCATACTTTTCTATTGCATCATAGAGATTACCTTCTGTCATTTCTTGGATACTGCCCATACAAAACTCTATTTTATTGGAATCACTTGGAACCAATTTAATTAGTTTTTCATACAGCTCTGGTTGATACACTAATCTCGGTGTTTTTCTTAAAAAAGG
Source organism: Petrocella sp. (assembly GCF_059865615.1). Taxonomy (NCBI): domain Bacteria; kingdom Bacillati; phylum Bacillota; class Clostridia; order Lachnospirales; family Vallitaleaceae; genus Petrocella; species Petrocella sp. Next base: position 16,453 of record NZ_JCBCDA010000044.1, read on the forward strand.
CATTGGCGGATCATCAGGATGAAGTGCCATATCTACGCCCGCTTCCTCAGCGACAGGTAGTATTTCGTTTAAAAACCATTCTAATCGTTTCCAAAGTTCATCATATCCGATATCTTCGGTAGATTTACCTTCGCCATTAGAATTATAAGTCATATTCCACACTTCACCATTAGGAATTGGAGCTTCAATATTAAGTTCATCTGCATTGAAACATGCACTTATTGCTCCACCTCTTGCGATGTTCTTTTTTTGATGTCCCCAAACCCCAGCAAGACTAAAATTATAGCCAAAAGACTTAATTCCTGCTTTTCCTGCATTTCTGATCAGTTTCTTTAAATACTCAATTTGCTCAAATTTTTTGGGACCATCTAATAGAACATCATACCAATCAGCAGGACTAAAATTTTCAATTCCAAATATTTCAAGATCATATTCAGCAGCCCTTGCTTTCAATTCTAGCATACTATCCAATTCCCATATTTCATCAAAAGCTTTAGAGTCTCCATAATTATTGACTGCATCTGTAGCTGTTACAATGTCTTTTGAATAATATTCCGCAAGATGCACAATTAAATGTGTACATCCTGTTTGTTTTGCAAATTGGAAATTTTCATCCGTTAACATATGTTTATATAAACCCATACCCAGTTTCATTTTATTCCTCATTTCTGACAGTATTAATTTTTGTAATTAAGCATCTTTTTAATAATTATGATTAATTATCTCTTATTACAGAATAAATCAATAAAAGTAAATAAAATTTTTTATATAAATCTATTTTTCTTGTGCACAACACCATGATTTATAGATTTATTGTATATTATATCTATGTAATAATCTTGTTGTATTTTTTTAATACTGCTGTATATTGATATTATGACAGTTTTATGGAGGATATGAAAAATGCATAATATCAATACAAAAAATGTTATTAACATGAATAGTGAAACTCATTTTGCCTTCCATACACAAATTGATCCATCTCAATATCCGCAGGTACATGACTTCTATGAATTAACCTTAATAACCCGTGGTAAAATGATCTATGAATTGGTCGACCAAAGATTTAATCTAACTGAAGGTTCATTGGTCTTCGTCAGACCTGGCGATGTTCATTCAAAAATATCTCTAGGCGAATGTACACATATTAACTTAGCATTCCCATCTTCAACAATTGATTCATTATTTGAATACCTCTATAGTTCAGATATAAAAGAAACACTTTTGTCACTAGCATTGGTTCCCGTTACTACCCTTTGCCATAATGAGAAAAACCTTCTACAGTCTCGTCTTGAACGATTGAGTCTTTTTCCAGTACAAGAAGAAGAGAAAATACGTACTTATCTTAGAATTCAATTAATAGATGTAATGTCCAAATATTTTATACCCGTTACTTATAATAAGGTACTTTCAGATAAAGCAATATTACCTATTTGGCTTGAACGTCTACTAAAATCGCTTGATAGTATTGATAATTTAGCAAATGGCTTGGATAACTTAGAAAATCTTTCTGGTAAAACAAAAGAACATATCTGTCGAGAATTTAGAAAACACCTTCATACCACACCTGTTAAATATATTAATTCAAAAAGACTTAACTATGTCGCAAACATGCTTATGCACTCAGATCATGAAATTATAGATTTAGCCTTTGATGTAGGCTTTCAAAGTTTAAGCTATTTTTATCATATTTTTAAACAAGAATACGGTATCTCACCTCATAAGTATCGTCAGAGTAAGAAACGCATATACTAGTAGGCTAGGGTTAAAGTATTCTATCCAAAGAAATATAAAAGTTGGCATTAAAATACACAGAGAAGAAAAACTAATTTTATACTCTGTGTATTTTTGTTACTTATTCAATTTTTTTATTCAAAAATCTTATCTTTGATTGGCAACAAGGCATGAAGCAGTACCATACCGATAATGCCGACAACGATGAATTGTCCCAAGAAAATGGTACCCATCATAAAAGGAATACCTTCGGGTACACCATAGCCATATTTCAGTACAAAGGGGATGATGGCTGCGTTTAGAAGAATTGGTGGTACTGTGACCATCCATTTGTTCTTCTTAAGCTTAAACGATAGATAAGCCGCCAACAGTGTTGTCAAAGATCCAAATACAACGTCAAGTAAAACACCGCCATATAGAATATTGGCAAGCAAACACCCTATAAAGACACCCGGTATCGCTGCCGGGGTGAAGAATGGCAGAATCGTTAAAGCTTCCGCAATCCTAAACTGAATCGGTCCAAAGCCCATAAAGCCAAAGACTTGAGCCAACACCACATAGATGGCCGCAATCACACCGGATTGGACCAGATACTTCGTTTTCTTATTCATTATAAAGCCTCCTAGTTTTGTTTATAGTCAGGATGGTTACGAACTGACTTTGACTATGATAGCATAAAATATGGCAAAATAAAAGTCCTAACCTTTTATTTTGTGGTTAATTCTTACTGCCAAGGATTGTGCTATTAAGGATAATTCAGCTGCTTTGAAAGCATGCTCTTGTGTCATCGCATTTTCAGTTCTGTTCAGTGAATCTAAGATTAGTTTACCAAAGTAAGGGAAACCAACATTCCCTGCTACATGAATGTGCTTTTCACCTTCATTGTTTACCAAGTATACATGATCTGAAGTGTCTTCTCTACCAATATCAATATACTTTCTCAACTCAATATAACCATTGGTTCCGAGTATAATCGTCCTTCCATCCCCCCATGTACGAAGCCCTTTTGGTGTGAACCAATCGACCCTAAAATAATTGGTAGCACCGTTGTCTCCAATTAACATGGCTTCACCAAAGTCTTCCAACTCAGGATATTGTGGATTATTATAATTTGCAATCTGACTTCTTACAACTGTAGCATCCTTAACATTTGCAAAAGTGAGGTATTGCTCGATCTGATGACTTCCGATATCACATAAGATGCCACCATACTTTTCTTTTTCAAAAAACCAGTCCGGTCTACTCGATGGATTTAATCTATGAGGACCAAGACCCATGACCTGTATTACTTTTCCTATTGCGCCATCCTTGATGAGTTCTTCAGCAAATACTGAACTTTCTACATGAAGTCGTTCGCTATAATAAACCATATACTTTTTACCGGTGTATTTCGTTTTCTGTCTAGCTATTTCTAGTTGTTCTAAAGTTGTAAAGGGTGCTTTATCAACAAAGTAGTCTTTACCACTCTCCAGCACTTTCATACCTAGTGGTCCTCTTTCTGATGTGATTGTAGCACTCGCAATCATATTTATCCTATGGTCATTAAGTATTTCATCTTCGCTTTTGGCTATTTTGACATTCTTGTAAGTATCTACAAATCTCTTTAGCCGTTCTTCATCTGTGTCATAAACCGACTTTAATTCTGCACCCGCTTCAATAAGACCATTACACATCCCATAAATATGGCCGTGATTCAAGCCTATTACAGAGAAAACAAAATCCCCCTTTTTGCAAACTGGTTTTTGTTTTCCTTTTGGTGCATAATTCATGCCGTCTGCTCTACTCATATTATCCATCCTTTATCCTTAACCTATTAAACTTGGTATCCAGGTTGCCATCCCAGGTACAAATATCATAATTGTAACTATTACTAAAACACATAGAATAAATGGCACCAATGGTTTTACACTTTTTTCTATAGGAAGTCCGGCTATTCCGCAGCTAATAAACAAAAAAGTTCCAACAGGTGGTGTGATGGCGCCTATTTGCATAACAATAATCATAATAATACCATAATGTACTGGATCAAAACCTAAAGAGGTTCCGACACTTAGTATGCTTGTGGCAAACATTGCAATGAGTATGGTAGGATCCAAAAAACAACCTAATATCATCATGATTAAGATTAAGAAGAATGTTGCTATATATGGATTTCCAATAACATTTACAGAGAAATTGACAATCTCGCCTTGGAGATTCATCCTAACAAAAACATTACTGATAATGCCGGCAGCCGAAATCGTCATTAAGACAACCGATGTTGTAATGGCCGATTCTAACAATATTTTGGGTACCATATCTAACTTGAGTGATCTAGAAACAATAAAGCCATAGAAAAGTCCATATATAATAGCTAATACACCTGATTCAGTCGGTGTAACAACACCAAATACAATCCCAGATACTATAATAAGAGGCATTATTAGAGCTCCTAATGAATCCAAAAATGTAACCAATAAATTTTTAAAATTGAATTTTTGAAGTTCAAAATTATACCCTCTTTTTCGATATAGTAGCGCATTGATGATCATCATAGCTATCCCGATTGTAATTCCCGGAATAATACCACTTAGAAATAATTTACCAACGGACATCTCTGTGTAAAAAGAGTAGAGAATCATTGCAATACTCGGTGGTATAATTGGGCTAAGTAGTGAAGATGCTGCTGTAACTGCAACAGCATAGTCTTTTTCATAGCCTTGCTTTTCCATTGCAGGAATAAGCATACCACCAATAGCTGATGCATCTGCTGCTCCTGAACCTTGGATGCCTCCAAAAAGCATTGATGTCACAATATTGACATGTCCTAATCCGCCTTTCATCTGCCCAACAATGGCGTTCGCAAAATTAACCAACTTATCCGTTATACCTACTTTCATCATTATATTACCTGCAATGATAAAAAAAGGTATTGCCATTAATGCAAATGAGTTTATGCTACCAAACATTTTTATAATGACAAGCGTCGGCGATATATCCATTGCTAGAACAAATATAATGCCAGTAATTATCGTAGACATATATATTGGAAAGCCTAAAAGTATAAAAAGGATTAGACATGCAAAAACTAATAGTATTTGTATCATATTTTCCTCCCATTTTTTATTAATTCTTATCTATGCTTAATTTTTTTCTTGAATACGGATGCTCTTTGTATACCAAAATGAGAATATAATCCATCAATAAATAAAAACAGCCTACAGGTATTGCTGCATAAAACCATGCAATGGACATATCAATGTTCTGCAAGGTTTTACCTACTGCATTTAGAGCATATCTGCTTCCATAGTATATAAGAAATACTTGGGTTACTATAACAATAACACTTGCAATGTTTTGTACACTGACCATTAATTTTTTTGGAAGATATTTTTCTAAAAAAAAGGCTACACTTAGATGTGCTTTTTCCTTTACACCCAAACTTGCTGCCAAAAACACCACCCATATACTTGATAGTCTAACAATCTCATCTCCCCAAGTAAATAATCTCAATCCCAGAAAGGAAAAATATCTGAGAAATATTTGCAGAAGACTTAATAAAAGCATGAATGAGAATATACTTACAATCCCAACCGAACGTATTCTGTCTAATATAATGTATATTTTTTTGATCATCACTTCAGTTCCTTCCATAATAGTATTAACCTAAGAGGTTCATTACAAAAAATCTTGCTTCTTAGCACATATGAGGACCATGCGCTAAAGCTAGTATTCTGATTTCTGCTAGGGAAGTGGCTCTTTCCTAATAGAAATCAGAATACTATTGTTGACATAATTACGAATGTAATCATGCCAACAATACTAACTCTATATATTATATCAATTTTTTGCGGTTAATAATACATCTATAAAAGCATTCCAATTATCGCCTTTTGCTCTGTACTCATCTAACATTCCAGAACATGCTTCAACAAATTTTGCTTTTTCTTCTGGTGATAATTCTATCACATTAACACCTTCATCGATCATCGCTTGTAATGCTATTGCATCTTCTTCATCATACAATTTTGCATGGTATTCTCTTGCATCTTCTGCGCTTTCAAGTACAATTGTTTTTAAGTCATCTGGTAAACTTTCAAGCCATTTTGTATTAAAGAAATAGTATGTACATGCAATAATATGATTGGTAACTGTCATGTTTTTTGCTTGCTCATGAAAATTCATTGAATACAGGGCACTTGGAGAAGCTTCGCATCCTTCAATTACTTTTGTTTGAAGTGATGTATAAATGTCATTCCATCCGGTTATCGTTCCTGCCGCACCAAGGGCGTCAAACATATCTGTATATACAACGTTGGGTCCACGCATTTTGACACCCGCTAAATCTTCAATTGTATTAATCGGCTTAAGCGTCAGAATATTTCTGGCACCTTGGGATTGTCCCGATGCCGCTGTGAATCCATACTCAGAAACCAGCTTAGTAACTTCGTCTTCGGTATCTACTAGAACTTTTCTATATTGCTCATTGTCGTCAAAAATAAATGGGAACTCATACATAGCTAATTCAGGAACCCATCCACCCAATCCGGTACCGGGTGCTGCACATACCATTTCCAAATCACCTAACTGTGCCATTTCTACTTGCTCAAGTTGACTACCAAGTTCAGATCCATAATTAGCTGTTGCTTCGATTCTTCCGCCTGATCTTTCATTGACTTGATCAACAAAATATTTTAAGGCTAAACCTGTTGTTCCTACCTCTCCTAAATTGGTGGAAGTTCTAAGTTTATATACTGTATCATCTACCAGTGGTTCATTATCTGATGTTTCAACTTCTTCATTCTCTTTTATTGGCTCTGTTACATTTGAATCCTTTCCAGCGCATCCTACAAATACTATAACAAGCAAACTTAATACCAATAACATTGATGTTATTCTTTTCATTCTCTATTCCTCCCGATTCAATATATTTTTATACATCATTTTCCTACATTTCTACCTAAGGTAATTACATTTTCTGAATACCCTTCTGTACTAATTGTTTTCTCATTAAAATGTGGCATTGACTGAATGAAAGTGTCAAAATTATAAAAATCGTCCTCTTTTTCTAAAGGCAAATCCACAGTTCTACCTAATAATGCTGATTTGTATATCGCCATTATTATTTCAATCGTCTTTCTACCTTCATTACCATCGATTAGCAACTCTTCTTCACCATTAATAGCTCTTATGACATTTAGAATCTGAGCCGTATGGCCTTCATATTTTATTTCTTCAATGGACTCATAATAGGCTTGAATTTCTTCTAGGAACTGAGTGTTTTCTTCAGGAAAACCATTTGCCAAAGCCTTTGATGCAGCAGGTTTCCATGGAATAGATAGTCTACATTTTGTTGTCTGAAATATCAGCTCTTGTTCTTCATTATGAGCCAATAATGTGGAAGTCAATTGTGCTGTCATATGGGGATACTGTAGGATTACCACAGCATGATCCTCGCACTCCGAATTATCATGAACCAGATTGTTAATAACAGCCGTTACACTACTTGGCATGCCATTGATCCATTGTAATAAATCAATATGATGAACAGAATGATTCATCAGGCATCCACCACCTTCACTCTCCCATTTACCACGCCACCAGATATCGTAATAATTTCCACCTCGCCACCAAAAAGAATTAACTACTGAAGTCAAAACAGGACCGGCAATTTTACGATCAATGATTTGTTTCACTTTCATCACAGGAATCTTATACCTATTCTGAGAAACAACACTAACAAGTACTTTATTCTCTTCTGCTATTCTAATAATGTCATCGCAATCTTTCAAAGATAGTGCCATAGGTTTTTCAATAAGGACATTTTTGCCCGATTCAAGAATTCGCTTTGCAATCGTAGCATGAAGACTAGGTGGTAAGCATATTGATACCAGATCAATGTCATCCTTATCCAATACTTTTTGCCAATCCGTAATCACAGTAGCATTTTTAATATCGAAGTCTTTTATGATCTTTTCTGCTTTTTCTACATTCATATCACAAAGAACGCGTATGTCACATTGCTCTTTAAAGTTAAGATAGCCTTCTATGTGTACACTGGATATTGCTCCTAGACCAATTATTGCAATGCCTAGTTTGCGCATATTCTCATCTCCTCCTTTCTTTGTATTCTAGTATTACTACCATGGTAATAAATGTATGGTACCATGGTAGTAATGGCTTGTCAACCTTTTCCTATCAATTTTTTATGGAATTTTCAATACCCCACAAAGAAGAAATGAAGCTATGTTTTAAAGCCAAATACTAGAGTATGACGCTCCTAGAGAACAAAAGAAAACCAAATTTATCGGAATAAATTTGGTTTTCTTTATACGAATAGGTCTTGATGGTTTTCTTTTAATCTGTATATCTCCATATCAAACCCTCCAAGATGAGCATTTAATACTTTTATGGCCTTTTCTGTTTCCCTGTTTTCAAGAGCATCCACTAATTCTGTATGTTGCTTTATAATCCCTTCCCAATGAATGTCCGAAGTGAGTAGCTTTAGATACCTAGCTCGATTAAGGTGGGTGCTTACTTGAGTTATGACAAACCATGCCTGCATCATCCCAGTTCCTTTATAAAGCAATTTGTGGAACTCTGTGTCGTAAGAAAACAAGTGCTTCGTATTAATATCCAGTTGCTTGATTTGAAAAGCCATGTCATTCAAATTTTTTCTGAGTTCATATAGGATCTCTTCTGAAAATTTTTGACACGCCAGCTTGACGATTGCAACTTCCAGGCTCATTCTTATAAACATCGCCTGTTCAATATAATTAATATCAAGCAATGACACAATCGTACCTTTTTGTGGATATATATTCAGTAAATCTTCTTGAGATAATTTAAGCAAAGCCTCTCTAACAGGTGTTCGGCTTACTTCCATCATTTCAGCAATATCCTTTTCAGTTATATTCGTTCCTGGTTTCAAGTCCAAGTTCATAATATTTTCACGTAATGTATTATATACATATTCTCTGACAGAATCATATTTATTTCTTTCAATCAACTTAAGTAACATGGAATCCTCCTATCAATATAATAAGATATGTTACCATACTAATATTTTAATGTCAATTATGGTCTACGGTCGGTTAATCTCTATTGTTGAAGTTCATATATAATGCTACAATGTAAAAAGTAAATAAAGTTATTAAAAGAAAGGGTGTATTTTAATGACACTCGTATTTTTATCCGCTTTGGTTATCGCCTTTTCTGGCGCTATGATGCCGGGTCCATTGCTCACATATACCATTAAGCAATCTTTGCATACCGGTATTTTTGCCGGTTTTATTGTTATTGTCGGTCACGCAGCCCTTGAGATTCTTTTAATTGCCTTGATTTTCTTGGGATTTGATACCATTTTACAATCTAATATGGCACAAGTTGGTATCGGTCTAATTGGTGGTGCTCTACTCATCTATATGGGCTTTGATATGATTATCGGTTCTGTCAAAAACAAGATCAGCATTCAGCTGGACGAAAACAAAAGCAACACCAGTAATATCCTTGTTTCAGGATTTTTACTCAGTGCTGCTAACCCATATTTTATACTTTGGTGGGCCATCATTGGCCTTGGTTTTTTACTGCAAGCCTACAAAGCTTTCGGCATCACAGGTGTTCTACTCTTTTACAGTGGTCATGTACTTGCTGATTTTATATGGTATGGATTCATTTCCATTGCTGTTGGCACCACACGAAAATTCATGCCCCTTGCTTTATACCGAACCATAATTGCAAGCCTAGGTATTATGCTTATCTATTTTGGTTGTAGTTTTGTTTATGGTTCTATTTACTAGTATATTTGCTTAAGGCGTCAAAACTATATAGTTGAACTTTCACCTACCATATGTAGTTATGAATGTATCAAGGTAATCTACATATGGTAGGCGAATTTAGTGAAACTTAGTTTTGACCCTTTAACCATATTTATAATTAGGCGCTTATTGCTGATGTTTTTTCTATACCTATCTTTGTAATGGTTTTTGACTGTAGACCTGTTTCTTTGTTTTTTTCCTCAACAATAATTGATTTGTTGATTTTATCATAAATCGTCTTAATAACAAAGTTATCATCTTCCGTTATGACGATTTTTTGCATGTCGTTATTTTCTAAGACTTTGTTCATGAATATGTTCTCTTTTTCTTGCATACATTTTCCCTCTTATCTTTCTGTCGAAGGTTTAGGTCTGATTGTGACGCTTCATCCCTAAAAGAAATTAACTGTAAAATCAAAATCATATATCAATCAAGTAAATGATCAACATATGATTCCTTCCATACTAAAGTGAAATTCCAAATTAGAATGGCATCTAATATATTTAAAACTACTTCCCCTCAGAAGGTAATTTTAAAGATCATTAATTCGTTGTGTGAATCAATAATGTTTTTGTAATTAGAATGATACCATAATCTAGGACTTATACAACCCATAACAGGCAAACGGTATGCATAGACAAACAAACAGCATCTTTTACTAGATTAAGCTGTTTGTTTGTTTATGCATACCGTTTGTTTTTATTTGCTTTTTTTGATTGTATATATGCTAAACTGTTGATTTTTTGACCGTATTTTGGGTTGAAGCCTCTAAACTAAATTTCTCACTCTTTTTCAGCAACATCTACAAAAGTATATCTCGAAGCTTTTTTCTTATGGTAGCGAGTTTTTAGTTTTCACTGAGATTATGAATGATCTGGTATTTGATTATTAATTCTTTTATTCAACTTCTAAGAATATACTTCGAATAAAAAGACTGTTTTGAGGTGAGATGGATTTTCTTTTGATGATATAATGCCTTATTTTTTGGCAAAACTATGACTCTATGACAAAACAACACCCGCCAGAATTTATAAACATAGGTCTGACGGTTTTTTAAGTTTATTTATAAAGTCAAGTTGTTCTGTTAATAAGTCAAACATTAATATGATGGTTAAAGGGTCAAAACTAAGTTGCACTAAATTCACATACCATATACAGATTACGTTGATACATTCGTAACTATATATGGTATGTGAAAGTTCAACTATATAGTTTTGACGCCTTAACCATATGATAAATCATTTAATTTTCTTGAAGTAGGTATATCAATATTCTCTAAAAATATTTAAATCTAAGTTTACATTTCTGTGCTAATTAGATTTTTAAATAGTTAAAGGAGGGTATATATATGGAAGAGAATTTAATAAATCTTATAGAAAAATGTAAAATTAAAGATAAAGAAAGTGTTATTAACATGATAGAAATATTCAAACCATTAATAAGGAAATATGAAAAATTACTTGCCTATGAAGATGCAACAAATGATTTACACGAAAAATTCATAATTCTTTTGTATAAAATTCCATCATATAATCATACGTACAAAATTTTGTCATATATTGACAAATCAATGTACCGAGCATATATAAAGCTTTCACAAAAGAAATGCCGGTATATCAATGCAAATATTCTTACAGATGATTTTGAAAACTACGAATCATACATAACTCAAGAAGATAAAAGAAATCTTGATTTACACAAAGCCTTAAAAAATCTTTCAGATAATCAAAAAAATGTTATTGTATACAAGTTTTACAAAGGATATCAAACAAACGAAATTGCCAGAAAAATGGGCGTTACCAGACAAACCGTTTATAAAACTGAAAAGAAAGCGTTAAGTAATTTAAAAACGATGCTAACCTGAGAAAACGATTAAATGACGACTAAATTATTACTGTAGTAGAAATGTAAAAGGGAGAAATTTATGGAAATTGGGATTTTGGAAGAAGCATTGAAACAAGGAGTATGGGCAGCTTTAGCTATCGGTTTAATCTTTTATAATATGAAAAATCAAGAAAAAAGAGATCTTAAGCAAGACGAAAGAGAAGAAAATTATCAGAAAATTATTTTGCAGATAACTGAACAGCTCAAAAGTGTAAACATTCTAAAAGAAGACATTTCAATAATAAAAAAACACTTTATTGAAAAATAGGTTTACATTTTAAATATTTTAGGCTTTTTAATTAGTGTAACTACAAATCGCGATTTTGTAAATAAGCAATTATATTTTAGGAGGATTTATTATGAACCCAGAAATGCCAAAAGTATACAAATGGACACCAGGAAGATATTTTACAAAAAATGAACTTTATCAATTGAAATCAACATATCAGAGTCAATCTACCGGTGGTAATGTGGCTTATTTTTTAGCATTAACAGCTGCCACTATTGCAACCGGTGGATGGTTTGGGGTTGCACTAGGCTTAGTTGGTGGAGGAGTACAATTTGCAATATCTAATTCTATGAATCCTTTAGGAACTCAATTAGAGGCAATTATGCAAAGTAACAATATTCATAATGGTATAAACTTGAAGTTCTATGGATATACAAAAACACACTACAATCCTGATGGAACAATTCTAAAACAAACATTTGTAATATCTCAATTAGCTATTGCATAGTAAATAATACCCCTTTAATTAGCAATGTCATTAAGTTAAGCGCCAATAAGTTAAGAATTATAGTTAACCGTCAAATGCAATAAGCATTTGGCGGTTTTTTTTATCCTAAACTATTATTTTGGGCATTACTAATAAGCAGATGAATATCTGCTGCATTTAATTAGGATTTAAGATACAATTAAGCTGCTCTATACATAAAGCTGACTGTTGTCCTGATCTTGACTTTCCGAGGGTCTTTGCGATCAGGCCTTACAGGCAGGATGTTTTTATTGATTAGGGCTTCAACATCTGGTGGTGGTATATCCTTTCTACACCTGAAGTATCGCATACAGATTGCAATAGCTATAGTGAAGTTCACTTGATATATGTGCTTTCTTTCTTTTTGATTGATAACAACATGTGTTGTGATTGCTTCACAGAAGTTATACATTACGAGTCGTGCGAAGACTTCCTGTAGGATATATGCCACCTTTTTTGCATGAAAATTTCTAAGCCCCAAAGCATATTTGAGCTCTCTAAATGAAGTTTCGATTCCCCATCTCATTTGATATAACTCCTTAATCTTCTTCATAGGAAACGTTTCTCTATCAAGATTTGTCATAATGACCTCATATGAGTCATCTGCTATTAGAAATCTTAGAATTCTAAAGTTACATGGATATGTTTCTTTACTCCCAGTAGGCAAGAAATCAAAAATTTGATTGTTCGGCATAAACTTATAGATATCTGGATTTGCCTTTACCTCATTGGTCTGCCTTCGTGTCATAAGCAAGGAGTAATCCACATCAAAGGTTTCTGTATCTGGAAGTACCAGACTTGAAGAGATACCATTACTTGTGATATCTTTGACTCGAACAAGATAGTGCCAGCCTTTCTTGCGCATATGTTTAAAAAGGTTGTGGCTCTCATAACCTCGGTCAGCAATAAGAATTGTTTTTCCCTTGATTTGCGAACGATTCATCATCTCGATAAGCGCTTTTCTTTCATTAAATTTTGATCTGGGTTGGATATCTACATCCACATACGTTCTATTACATAAGTCATAGATAGCATTCAAATAAAGCATGTTACAACCCTTATTGGGACCATTGTCTTGGTAAGTTTCAACATCATTTGGATTCTTGGCAATGACAAGATCAGATCCATCAGCAGCCAATAACCGATATCCATCATAAGATGAATCATAGGATAACTTGCGGTTGAAGTCTTGAAATAAGGTCTCGAAAAGAGAAGGCAATAACTTCTGCCTTTGTTGAACAAAGGCAGAACATGAAGCAGTAGAAATATCATAAGAAAAGTAGTCTAACAGCTCCAATTTCAGGCTTTGTCCTCCCATGGAGAGAATGAGGTGAATCATTTCTGAATAGTGTAACTTTCTTTTCCTAATAAAATCAGAGTGTGGATTGGTCACAAAATCCCTGGAATTACGTTCGGACAATACGATAGAGTCCTTAAGATGTTGCAAAATACTGTTAGCGAATTCGTTCATATAAAACCTCCTTGAAATAATATATTCAAAGGGCTTCGCCACATTTTTTGGATAAAATGTCAAGGTATTTCGAAATAAAAGCAAAAAAAAGAGCCCTGCACGCAATACGTACTTGACTCTTTCTGAAAATCTCTTAACTTAATGACATTGCTTTAATTAGGGTTATTATTTTTTAAATATCTATAGAAATATATTACTAATGAGGGTAAGAGTGCAGGTAGCAATGCAAACAATCCAATAAAACGTATTTTAGAATAGTCAATTGACAGAAAAATTGTAATTATAATAAAAATAAGAAGTAGTGTAAATACAACCCTAAAAATATTTTCTTTTTTGGTATATTTTTTTTTTAATATTTTTTTCATTATACTCTCCTCCAAATTACTTCTGAGCACTCTCGGAAAGTCTCTAGTCCCCGAGTTTACGCTCTTTTTTATTGTTTACTTTTTGAAATTTCCTCCAACTTTTTTGCATAAAAAACTTGACAAATGTATAAAAATTTGCGGCGAAGCCCTTGTAAAAAATACAT
>NZ_JCBCDA010000083.1:0-4219 GCF_059865615.1 Petrocella sp.
AAGCGCGAAACGAGATTCGAACTCGCGACCCTCGCCTTGGCAAGGCGATGCTCTACCACTGAGCCATTCGCGCATAATTGACTACCGTAGAAGCAAGTATAATTATAACCAGTAACCAGTCTTAGGTCAAGTCTTTTTTGAAAAGAATTATTGTCTCTCCATAGAATAATGAAAGGCTATAATTGATCTATGGCCTTAAAGTGTAAATGTTATCGAATTGTTTTAATATAAAAATAAAAAATACAAATATTAGATACAATTGCTTGAATATATATGGTGATTACCTTGAAGGCGTAATAATCTTGTGATATTATTATATGATTGAGGCGACAAGACTATATTGTTGACCTTTCATATACTATGTGAATTTAGTAAAACTTAGTTCTAATCTTTTCCAGTATATGAAATAATAACTAGGGAGGTTTTTATATGATTATTGGTGTGCCAAAAGAGGTTAAGAACAACGAGAATCGCGTAGCACTAACACCGGCAGGTGTCCATAGCCTGATAGAAAAAGGGCATATTGTACTTATTGAGACACAAGCAGGTATTGGAAGTGGTATTGAAGATGAGGCTTTTGTCTTGGCTGGTGCAACAATTATAAACCATGCAGATGAAGTTTTTGAAAGTGCGGAAATGATTATGAAGGTTAAAGAGCCTATACCGATAGAGTACAATAGGCTAAAAGAGGGTCAAATACTATTTACATACTTACATTTGGCGCCAAACCAAGAATTAACCGACGTGCTGATGAGGAAAAAAATCACAGCAATCGCCTATGAAACAGTTGAACTCAAGGACCATAGCTTACCATTACTGACGCCAATGAGTGAAGTGGCTGGTAGAATGGCCACTCAAGTGGGTGCTTTCATGTTGCAAAAATATGCAGGTGGCTGTGGTGTTTTACTTGGAGGTGTTCCAGGTGTCATGCCGGGTGAGGTTGTGGTTATTGGAGGCGGTATAGTAGGTCTAAATGCCACAAAAATGGCAGTAGGCTTAGGCGCTCATGTAACTTTATTAGATATCAGTCCAAAAAGATTGGCATATATAGATGATATCTTTAATGGTCGGGTAGCTACTTTATACTCCAATCCTTTTAATATTGCAAAAGCAGTTGAAAAGGCAGACCTGCTTATAGGTGCTGTTTTAATACCTGGCGCCAAAGCGCCAAAGCTTGTAACCTCCAAGATGGTTGAATCTATGAAAGATGGTGCTGTAATTGTTGATGTAGCTATTGACCAAGGAGGTTTAGTTGAAACAATAGATCGTATTACAACACATGACCAACCTTCATATATAAAACATGGTGTTGTACATTATGCAGTTGCCAACATGCCGGGTGCCGTTCCTAGAACATCCACTTTTGCCCTCACCGGTGTAACTTTACCTTATGCGCTATTACTTGCCGACCAAGGTTTTGAAGGTGCTATTACCACCAATGAAGCATTGAGAAAAGGTGTGAATATTTATAAAGGACATATTACACACAAACAAGTTGCAGAAAGCTTTGGCTACGAGATGAAAGAAGTCATGTCTCTAGTTGAAAATCGTTAAGATACAAGGAGAACGTAGATGAAAAAAATAGCGGGGTTAGGGATTGTCATAATTTTATTGCTGATAATTGTATTTAGTGTAAAAGACGACAAGCAAAATCCGGCCGACTTCATTGTTGCAAAAACGAGTAATGAGTCTGATTATACAGAAGAAGGTAATGAAAAAAAATCGGTAAATGAAGTTGTAGATGTACCACCAGTTGAACCTATAATGGAAGCGGTTATAAGTGAAATTGATGAAGCTATGCAGGCTGCCATGTTGGGCAAATCCTATCATGATAATGAGCATATTATGTTCTCGGATTTAAGATTGGTAAAAGTTGTTTATTACGGTTTCGATGATTTGGAGCATCAAGGCCAATTGATTGTACATAAAGAGATTGCTCAAAAAGTACTGGATATTTTTGGGGATCTTCATAAAGCTTCATTTCCTATAGAAAAAATTGAATTGATCGATATTTATGATGGTGATGACAATTTATCGATGGTTAACAACAATACTTCGGCATTTAATTACCGCGTGGTTGAAGGCACGAGCAAACTTTCTAACCATAGTTATGGACTTGCTATCGACATCAACCCATTGGTTAACCCATATGTTACAAAAAACGGTGTGTATCCAGTAGAAGGGACCTCATATGTGGACCGGGAAGTTCCTGTTAAAGGCATGATTTTTAAAAATGATGTTTGTTATGAAGCCTTTGTCTCTAGAGGGTTTTCATGGGGTGGGGACTGGAAAAACAGTAAAGACTATCAGCATTTTGATATTTTTATAAAAAGTATAAATCAATAGGATTTCAGCTTAGACTTGAATTTGACTATGATATTGGTATAATAATATTAGAGTCAGTAAAGGGTTAAGGAGTCAATACTTGACCTTACCATACATAGAAAACATTTATGAGGAAGATGGAGGCGTTAATATGTTTTGTCATCAATGCGGTAAAGAGTTAGAAGAGAATTCTGAATTTTGCACAAAATGTGGCGCAAAAACAGAAAAGCCAACTGGAAATTCAGCAGTTACAATGGCTGAAATGCAAGCAAATCAGGAAGAATCAGTCAATAGGTCACAATCTTCACCACAGCCAGCGCCGATACCGGTGCCGGTACCTGTTGTATCTCAATCACAATCAGAGCCAACACCGGCGCCACAGCCAGCACCAACATCACAGCCAACACCAACACCACACCCAGCACCGGCGCCACAGCCAACACCAACACCACCACCAACGCCACAACCGACACCACAACCGACACCACCGCCTCAAGTCAACAATATGAATCAACAACCGCATTATAATGCGGTCGGCGTTGACTTAAATGATAAAAACAATCAACCGATGACGGTTTTAGGGTGGTTAGGAACCTTTCTTGTAATGTTAATACCGCTGGTTAACATTATTATGGTATTTGTTTGGGCTTTTGGTTCTAATGGCAACCGAAGTAGAAAAACATTTTTCCAAGCGTATTTGATTCTTTTTGTTGTCTTTATCATATTAGGAATCGTTTTTGGATCAGCAATAGCACTATTAATTGGCTCCGTGGTAGATGGTGGCAGTTATTATTATTAGCATCCACTTTCAAAGTACCAAAATTACGTAACAAAAATCCGTAAGCATATTAAAATTGCTTACGGATTTTTTATTATCATCTATTGCGGATTAATCTTCTATGATTTCAAGGGCATGAACGAATAGACGCCCGTCATTAACATCATAATTGCATGTGATTAATGATAAGATGCGATCTGTTGCCTTTGGATGAAGGTCATAATCAAGACTGGATTTATCCTTAAGTTTTTTGAAAAACAGTTCAATGTCTGATGTGGAAAAATCGGTTTGGATGATTTCGGTATCCGCTTTGGCATAATAACTGGAGAACACATGGTATTTGCGAAGACCGTATAAATCGTGTACATAAATGATTGGATTGGTAAGGGCAAAATCATAATCTAAATACAAATCCAATTGTCCAAACATAGAACCGTTTTTCATATTGTGGCCATAGATTAAGGTATGCTGATCGAAGCCAAAACCAAAATTGCGATAATCCATGAAGATGCTTCCTGCATCAGCCGATTGTTGCTCGAAGTTCTTGTTAAGATAAAAATCATTGTCAGGACCTTTGACTACAGGGTAATCAATCGTAGTGTTCTCTATTTGAATCCATCCAACATAATCTTTGTTTCTATTTATAAAGGTTATGCTTGGATTAGATCGAATCTGAAAAAAATCATTATTAGTCTCGATAATAGCAGATTGTGAAACTTCATCAATGGATTCTGGAGGCTTTAATGTAAACGTTTCTAGGGGACTTGTAAAGGTTAAATTAATAAGAACAATCATAAGAAGTATTGAAAGTCTAATGAGGTTAAATAACATGTAATCACCACCTTTTACTAATTATATCACGAATTGAAATATAAATGCAAATATATTTAAAAATAACGATCAATAATCCTTGATAGATATCACGTAAAGGGATATATTTAAATCAAATATATATAGGAGGTTAACAATATGAAAAAAATAGCAAGTTTATTAATGGCACTCATGATGGTTTTTAGTTACACACCAGTAATGGCAGCTGAGGGCGATATCGTCGATGTGGCTGTCAATAATGGTTCATTTACAACCCTGGTTGCAGCACTCACAGAGGCAGAACTT
>NZ_JCBCDA010000113.1:0-136252 GCF_059865615.1 Petrocella sp.
GTGCTTCTGTCTCTGTTCCTGTTTCCGGCGTTTCTGTCTCTGTTGTTGGGGTCTCTGTTTTCCCACAGCCGGCAAACAATGCTGTTACCATTGCAAGTACCATTATCATTGTTAACAATTTTTTCATTTTTGTTCCTCCCTATTACTTTGTAGTTGTGTATTTCTGAAGGCTTGAAAAGCTTTTCATAAAATGATTTTAGTATAATATGCACATAATGTCAAGTGTTTTTTAGTTGTCTTTGTGCTATTTATTTTTATAATAACTTTTCTTTCTCTCGAACACATACTTTTACTTGTTTTCTTTTGCTATGTTTATTTAAATTTATGAAAATTTTCATAAGAAATGTTCTAATTAAATGATATTTAATATGCTTTTTTCTGGATTGGAAATCTTGAAAAAAACGCTCAAACACTATCTAATGATATTGTTTGAGCGTTTTTTATTCAATCCCTAATTCTACTATTTTATTTCTATCTTCTATTTGACCAATTATTGGATCCTGTAAGGCTTGATTTTTATGCTCAAATAAGTTCTTTTCTAATTTTAGTCGGATAATTTTTCTTACTGCCTCCTCTATTTTTATTTCTGTCTCTATGGAATTTCGAGCCTTTTCCATAAGATATTCATAGGCATTCTCCATATTCTCCGGCATAAGAAATAAGCTTAATCCGGCATCTAAACCCCGATCAATCATCAACTCTGTACCATAATAATCGACAATGCTCTTCATATTCAAGGCATCGGATATAACCAGACCTTCAAAACCCAATTCTTTAATTAAAATTTCTTGTATCATTATCTCAGACAAAGAAGCTGGTGTTGTGTCCCCAGTCACTTGGGGAACCTGTAAATGACCCACCATAATAACATCTACCCCATCCTTAATCGCCTCAATAAAAGGTACAAGTTCAACAGACATCAATCGTTCTATATCATGGCTCAGTATGGCTGTACCTAAATGACTATCCTCTTTCGTATCTCCGTGCCCTGGAAAATGTTTTATGACCGGGATGATTTCCTGTTCCTTATATGCTTTTATGGCTTCTATCACTTTTTCACCAACTATATGTGGGTTGTCTGAAAAAGCCCTATGCCCAATAATCGGGTTGCTTGGATTCGTGTGTATATCACCTACCGGAGCAAAGTTCATATTAAACCCCAAAGAACGGATTTCTTTTGCAATAACTTCATTGGCTAAATAGACTGCATTGGGGTTAGTGGCATGACCCAGCACCCATGCGTCGGG
Source organism: Petrocella sp. (assembly GCF_059865615.1). Lineage (NCBI taxonomy): Bacteria > Bacillati > Bacillota > Clostridia > Lachnospirales > Vallitaleaceae > Petrocella > Petrocella sp. Next base: position 1,248 of record NZ_JCBCDA010000113.1, read on the forward strand.
TATTTTTGTACCACCGATACTTGCTTCACCGGTTATTCTTGTTACCAATCCACCTTCTTCATCCAATCCTATAAAAGGAGGGATGTCTAGTTCACTTTGAATCTTACGAATTATTTTTTGGGTCTCTATAGCGGTTATCATATTGTGCTTAAAAAATATAATTCCACCATAGGGCAAACCTGTTGACTCGTAATCTTCTAAGGTTACATAAAACATCTGGGCCACTTTGGCTTCTAATGACATATTAAAAATTATCTCATCAATGGACATTTCTAATAAGGTCGCTTCGTCTAAAGCTTCTAATACTACATCTTCTTCCGATTGTTTTTCTCCTTCATCCTCTAATTCTACAACTGATTGCGTTGGTTGCTGCACGTTCTCTTTTACCTTTTGATCTTGTTGATTCAGTTTTTCCTCGCCTTTTTGACAACCACTCAATAGTAGAAATAATATCAAAATCCAGGTATATTTTATCATTCAACCACCTTCAAATTCTTGATTCATTGGCCATCAACTCTATTACATATATGCATCAATGGTGTCATAGTCAATGGGCGCCTTGTCCATAAAGGTTTTTAATGCTTGTAGATAAGCTTTTACGGTATCCAAACAAGTAAAACTTGGTACACTAAGGTGTTCAGCTAAATTTCTTAATTTGTAGCCATCTCGGGTGACATCTTTACCTTTTGTCGGTACATTAATGACCATGGCAATTTCATCTTTTTTAAACATAACCTGTAAATCGGACAAATCGGATATATTCACAGATTCATTGGCAATGCCTTTTTCCGATAGAAATCGGCTTGTCTTACTAGAAGCCACAATACTAAATCCAAGCCCCTCTAATTCTTGTACAAAAGGTAAGACCTCATCTTTAGAAGCATCGGACACAGAGACCAGCACTTTACCGGCTGTTTTAAACTTAAATCCTGCGCCTTGAAAGGCTTTCAGCAGTGCTTTTTCATAATTACTATCTACACCTAGAACTTCCCCTGTTGATTTCATCTCAGGTGTCAGTGCTGCGTCAACCCCTGCTAGCTTAACGAAGCTAAATACAGGTGCCTTAACCGCTATAAGATTGCTGGTCTTATATAAGCCAGTCCCATATTCAAGGACAGATAGTTTGTCGCCTAAGATGACCTGCATAGCGATTTTCACCATAGGAATTTTCGTGATTTTGCTGATGATTGGTACCGTTCTTGACGCTCTTGAATTCACTTCTATAATATATACTTTTTCATCCTTGATAACAAATTGAATGTTCATAAGACCTACGACCTGAAGTGCCATGGCAATCTTATAGGTATAATCGACAATAATTGTCATCATGTCCTCTGAAATATTTTGTGGCGGATAGACACAAAAACTATCGCCGGAATGAACACCTGTACGTTCAATATGCTCCATCACGCCTGGAATCAATATGTTCTCTCTATCAGCAATGGCGTCCACTTCAACCTCCATGCCATCAATATATTCATCAATGAGAATCGGTTGGTCTTCTGATAAGGATGCCGCTTCTTTTACATAACTCATAAGTTCAATGTCATTATGAACAATCATCATAGCACGACCGCCAATAACATAAGAAGGTCGCACCAGAACCGGATATCCTATACTTCTAGCCGTGGTGATGGCTTCATCTATATTGGTTACAGCTTTACCCATGGGTTGGGGTATATCCAGTTCTCTTAGTAATCGCTCAAAGCGCTTTCGATCTTCCGCAACATCAATAGAGTCCACCGACGTGCCAAGAACCTGAACACCACGACTCACCAACTTTGGTGCCAAATTAATGGCTGTTTGACCACCATATTGTACGATAACACCTTTTGGCATTTCTTTTCGAATCACATTCATAACATCTTCAATAAATAAAGGTTCAAAATACAATTTGTCGGCTATGTCAAAGTCTGTACTCACAGTTTCAGGGTTGTTGTTGATAATAATGGATTCATAACCCAACTCTTGAATGGCCCATACAGCATGGACCGAACAATAGTCAAATTCAATCCCTTGACCAATCCGAATAGGTCCGGAACCGATAACAATGATTTTTTCTTTTTTACTGATAATATTTTCTTCTTCATCTTCATATGTCGAATAATAATAAGGCGTTGAGGATTCAAATTCTGCTGCACAGGTATCCACCATCTTATACACCGGATACATACCATGAGCACGACGTATGGCATCAATAATCCGATAATCTTTGCCGGATAAGGCCTGAATCTCAATGTCTGTAAAACCCATCTTCTCTGCCTTTGCTAGCAGCTCTCCTGTTATTGGTTCGCTGGATAAGCGTTTTTCCACTTTAATGATGTTGTTGATTTTTTCCAAAAACCAATTATCAACACACGTAATTTCATTGATTTTTTCAACGGATACACCTTTTCTCAAGGCTTCTGCAACCACAAAAATCCGTTGGTCATCTACCATATCCAACATCTTAATAATGACTTCTTTAGACAGCTTAAGTAAGGATTCTTTCCTAAGACCTGTTTCTTTACCTTCTAAAGATATGATGGCTTTAAGCAGAGAGCTCTCAAAAGTACGATCAATGGCCATGACTTCGCCAGTTGCTTTCATTTGCGTTCCAAGAGTTCGATCTGCATAATCGAATTTGTCAAAAGGCCATTTAGGGATCTTGGTGACGATATAATCCAAAGCCGGTTCAAAAGAAGCTTTAGTCTTTTTCGTAACTGCATTGGAAATCTCATGGAGATGTAAACCAATGGCTATCTTGGCCGCTATTTTGGCAATAGGATAGCCGGCTGCTTTTGATGCCAGTGCTGATGAGCGGCTAACTCTTGGGTTGACCTCAATCACTATATAAGATTTGGATTTGGGATCTAGTGCCAGCTGAACGTTACAGCCACCTTCTATTTTTAGAGCTTTGATGATCTTAAGTGAAGCCGTACGCAACATATGGTATTCCTCATCCGATAAAGTCTGTGAGGGTGCAACAACTATGCTGTCACCTGTGTGTATGCCGACGGGATCAAAATTCTCCATATTACAAATGATAATGGCCGTATTGTTTTGATCTCGCATGACTTCATATTCGACCTCTTTCCAACCGGCTACAGATTGTTCTAGTAATACTTGGCTGATTCGACTGTGCATAAGGCCGGTATGCAAAAATTCTTTGAGCTCGTTCATGTTTTTAGCAATACCACCACCAAGACCACCCATGGTAAAAGCCGGTCTTATGATAATCGGAAAACCTATTGAATCTGCTACAGCTAAACCTTGCTCCATGGTTGTTACAATCTCACTTTTTGGAACGGGCTCACCGATATCCATCATAAGTTGTCTAAAGCTTTCTCGATCTTCAGCTTGATTAATTGCTTTTAGAGAGGTTCCAAGAAGTCTTACCTTGTACTTCTCAAGCACCCCTGCTTCGTCCAACTCTGCCGCCATATTAAGGCCAGTTTGTCCACCCAAAGTTGCCAATAAGCCATCCGGACGTTCTTTATCAATAATCCATGTTAATGCTTCTAAGGTTAAAGGCTGAATGTAAACATGGTCTGCTATATTGTCATCTGTCATGATGGTAGCTGGATTAGAGTTCACCAGAACCACTTCGATGCCTTCTTCTTTTAATGATTTACATGCTTGTGTGCCGGCATAATCAAATTCCGCTGCTTGTCCAATAATAATCGGTCCTGATCCAATAACCATAACTTTATGAATACTTGTATCTCTAGGCATGTGTCATCACCGCCTTTTCATAGCCTTTGACCCAATTTTCAAAGATATAATGGGCATCTTCAGGGCCAGGCCCTTCTTCAGGATGAAACTGTACGGATAAGACTTTATAGTGATCACAGCTTAAGCCTTCATTAGTTTCATCGTTGACATTATAATGGGTTACTTTGATGTGCTCTGTAAATGTCTTTTCATCCACAGCATAACCATGATTTTGTGAGGACATGAAGACTTTACCGGTTACTGTGTCAATAACCGGATGGTTGGCACCTCGATGCCCAAACTTAAGCTTATACGTATCGGCACCAAGTGCCAAGGCTAAGACCTGATGACCAAGACAAATACCCCACATCGGTTTCTGACCGAGTAATTGTTTGGCTAATGCAATAGCTGATGTGGCATCTTTAGGGTCACCGGGGCCGTTAGAAAAGAAGACCACTTCCGGGTTATGTTTTTGCACTTCATCTGCCGAGATATCATGTGGGAATACAGTAATGTCACAGTTCAAATTTTGTAATTGAAGGATAATACCCTTTTTTATACCAAGATCTATAAGTGCGATTTTTAATCCGTCTCCCGGATAATGCATGATTGTATCGCAAGAAACCTGTGCAATAATATCTTTAGGAAAACGATAGTTCTTAAGTTGGCTCATTAAATCAGGGGTGATTTCCTCTGTGGTAATGATGCCGTTCATAGTACCATTGTTACGAATAATCTTCGTTAATTTTCTTGTATCAATGCCTGAAATACCCGGAATATTGTTGGCTTTTAAATAGTCATCCAGTGAGCGCTTGCTTTGCCAATGATTGGGTATCTGTGCATATTCTTTCACAACAAATCCGGACACTTGAACCTGATCCGATTCATAGTCCACATCGTTAATGCCATAATTCCCAATCAAGGGATAGGTCATGGTTACAATCTGCCCGCCATAGGAGGGGTCTGTTAATATTTCTTGATAGCCTGTCATGCTTGTATTAAAAACGATTTCGCCAAATATGGTGGTTGTAGCACCAAAGCTCTCACCTTCGAAAATTGTACCGTCTTCTAGATATAATCTACATTTCATAAGATCCTCCTTGCCATTAACAATTAATCTGTGGTCAACACGGCTTCTAATATATGAATCATTTCGTCGATTTCTGTCTGCTTTATGGTAAGGGGTGGTACAAACCTAATAATATGTGTACCTGAATTAATAAGCATAAGCCCTTTGTCTAGAGCCCTAGCAATGATGTCACCAACAGGTCGGTCCATTTCAATTGCCATCATTAACCCCATGCCCCGAACCTCTAAGATGGAGGTTTGACGCTTTTTAAGTACCGTTAGACCGCCTTCTAAATAAGCGCCCATAGCTTTGACATGTTCTAATAAGCCATCATGTATGAGGGCATCCAGTACAACGCCAGCTGCTGTTGTGGATAATGGGTTCCCACCAAATGTAGAAGCATGAGTTCCAGGTTCAAAGCCTTTGGAGGTTTTCTCATTGGCTATGATGGCACCAATTACATAACCGGCACCTAAACCTTTGGCTAAGGTTACAATATCCGGCTTAACGCCATATTGTTCATAAGCAAAAACCGTTCCTGTACGTCCGATGCCACATTGGACTTCATCAAAAATCAAGACAATATCCAATGCATCGCATAAGGCTCTTGCTTTTTTAAGAAAAGACTGTTCCGCCGGTCTTATACCCCCTTCACCTTGGATGGGTTCAATCATTAAGATGGCTGTTTTTTCTGTTAATACCAATTCAAGAGCTTCAATATCATTAAACTCTGTATAGGTAATCCCTTCAAATAATGGTGCAAAACCTTCATGGTATTTAGTTTGTCCTGTTATGGAAACAGTCGCAATGGTTCTACCATGAAATGAGTTCTTCATGGTTATAATTTCCGTCTTATTCCCATTTACAAATTTATTAATATATCTTTTACCCAGTTTAAGAGCGGCTTCATTGGCCTCAGCACCGCTATTGCAAAAAAATACTCTACTTAAACCGCTAAGTTCGACCAACTTTTGGGCCGCACGAATACTGGGTTCATTGTAATATAGATTGGAACAATGGGTGATCTTATCTATTTGATCTTTTATTGCTTTTTTTAAGGGCTCGTAACTGTAACCTAAGGCATTGGTCGCAATCCCAGCCACAAAATCCAAATACTTATTACCTTCTTTGTCAAATATATAGTTGCCTTCTCCCCGTTCTATAACAATCGGAAGGGGTTTGTAGTTCTGCAAAAAAACTTCTTGACCTTTATCAATCCATGCCTCATGCATTCTGCTACCTCCTAATCAAATTCCTTGCAAAACATGGTTCCGACACCTTTTTTGGTAAAAATCTCAAGTAGCATACTATGGAGTACACGGCCATCCAAAATATGTACGCTTCGAACACCATGGTTTAATCCTTCGACACAACATTCTACTTTTGGAATCATACCGCCTGAAATAACGCCTTCCTTAATCAATGTTTCTACTTCATCCATAGCAATCTTTGAAATCAAAGAGGAAGTGTCATCTATATCTTTTAATACACCTTCAACATCTGTTAGAAATATAAGCTTTTCTGCTTCTAGGGCACCGGCAATAGCCGATGCTGCATAATCAGCATTTATATTGTAAGTATTGCCTGCCTCATCCGTACCAATCGGTGCAATAACCGGTATAAAATCATTTTCCAATAGTGAATCAATAAGTTTTGTATTGACTTTTGTAATCTCACCTACAAATCCTATATCTTCACCATCAACCAGTTTTTTCTTTACTTTTAATGTCTTTCCATCTTTTCCTGTAATTCCAACAGCGTTGATATCATGATTCTGAATCAGTTGTACAATGCTTTTATTCACTTTTCCAGCCAATACCATCTCTACGACATCTACTGTTTCTGCATCGGTTACTCTGAGTCCGTTTTGAAATCTAGATTCTATACCGATGGCATTAAGCATATCACTGATTTCTTTTCCTCCACCATGGACAATCACCGGCTGAAAACCGACTAATTTCATAAGTACAATGTCTTCTATTACCGATGTTTTTATGGCTTCGTCCACCATGGCTGAACCGCCATACTTTATGACCACCTTTTTACCGTTAAATTCCTTTATATAAGGTAAAGCTTCAATTAAAACCTTTGCTTTATTAATATATTTTTCCATAATTCACCTTAATGATGATGGCTTATGCCATAGTATCATAATTCCCTTTCTTATATTAATGGTTAGTAGGACCATAATTAGGTTCTATATTCCCCATTTATTTTTACATATTCATAACTCAAATCACATCCCCATGCTGTTCCTTTGGATGTACCTTCTTCCAAATAAGCATTCACCATTACTTCTTTTTCTTTTATAATGTCAAAAGCACGTTCCTCGTCAAATTTCTGAGGTACACCATTCACCATTAAATCAATTGTTCCGGCAGAACTTTCATAATTCAAGGTCACTTTCTTGGCATCAAATTTAACACCTGAATAACCCATGGCACATAAGACCCTTCCCCAGTTTGCATCATTACCAAAGAAAGCCGTCTTAACCAGATTGGATGTGACCACAGACATCGCCAAAGCCTGGGCTTCTTTTTTACTTCTTGTTCCATACATATTCACTTCTATGAATTTGGAAGCACCTTCTCCGTCTTTGACAATCAGTTTAGCTAAAGTCTTATTCACATAGTCTAAGGCCTTCTTGAAAATTAAATAGTCTTCATGCTCTTCAACAATCATTTCGTTACCTGCCATACCATTCGCCATAATAGTACACATGTCATTGGTAGAGGTATCGCCATCTACACTAATCATATTGTAAGCATCCTGGACACTTTCTTTGACTGCCTGGTCTAACATGTCAAAAGATATGGCGACATCGGTGGTCACATAACTTAACATGGTTGCCATATTGGGGTGAATCATACCTGAACCTTTTGCCATGCCACCGATGGTTACGGTCTTACCACTGATTTCAATCTCTACAGCGACTTCTTTGGTAAACGTATCGGTTGTACAAATGGCTTCTGCTGCTAAAAGGCCTGCTTCATAAGTCGACTTAATGTGGCCAATATTTTCTTCAATTCCGCTGACAATTTTCTCAATTGGTAATTCAACGCCAATGACACCTGTCGAACCCACTAAAATATTTTCTTTTTGGACACCTAAACACTTAGCCACTGTTATTGCCATTTTTTCGTTATCCGCATCACCTTGATCCCCTGTGCAGGCATTGGCGTTGCCGCTATTGACCACAACGGCTTTAACCAAATGCTTATGTTTATATACATCCATATTCCATATAACCGGTGCTGCCTTTACCACATTGGTCGTAAAGGTACCTGAGTATAAGGCCGGTACCTCTGATACTATCAGAGCGAGGTCGTTTCTTTTTCGTTTTATACCAATATGTGCCCCGTGCGCACTGAAACCTTTGGCCGCTGTTATGCCACCTTGTATTATTTTCATTTTTCGACTCCTTCCAATACCTAACCAATTATGCTTCTATCTCTGAGCTTATGATTTTTTAAACTATACTGCCTTCTATTTAGTTTATAATTATACATTTTAATTCATATTAATGCAAGATGTTTTCCCATTCTTTTTACTTCTCATTCACCTTTCTTTATTATTTCATGTATTCCACAGGGTTTCAAGTTATTCAATCAACTTTCTTATTCAATTAACATAGGGGTAAGGGTAAGGGGGGCAAAAACAAACACAATATAAAACTGTTGCATTACTTTCCAATATATAGGAGAATATAAGTGTATCCAATTGGCTACTTCAAGATTTTTGTATGGAGGACATGATGATTACTTATATAGCCACATTCACCCAAAACTATACCATTGTGCTCATACTGAACTTAATTTTTTCCATTATTATTATATCCCTTGAGCGTAGGAACCCCATTTCAGCTTTGGCTTGGTTGTTTTTTATGACTATGTTGCCGGGCATTGGTTTCTTTTTCTACCTTCTATTGTCACAAAATATATCTAAGCGAAAAATCTTCAAATATACCCATGAAGAATCCGCTGCTTACAACTTCGTCTTAGACAAACAACGTTTGGCTCTTGAAAAAGGGTTTTTTAAATACAATGACCCTGATATGGATATGTATCGTGACATAATAATTTTTCACAATAAATTAAGCGAAGCCTCCTTTACTCAAAACAATGACATTACCATTTTTACCAATGGTCAGGAAAAGTTTGATCGACTGATTGACGAAATGAAGGCAGCCAAAACTCATATTCATCTTCAATATTATATCGTTAAAAATGATATGCTTTCTTCACTTATTTTTGACGTTTGTAAGCAAAAAGCAAAAGAAGGTGTTGAAATAAGGTTACTTATTGACCATATCGGTGGACGTCATTTGCCAAAGTCCACAATCAATGATTTGAGGAATTCAGGTTGTGAGGTGTATTTCTTCTTCCCCTCTGTTTTCAAATACTTTAATCTAAAGGCAAATTATCGTAATCACAGAAAGATTGCCGTTATAGACGGATGTGTTGGTTATGTTGGCGGCTTTAATATAGGGATGGAGTATCTCGGACTCCGAAAGCGTTTTGGTAAATGGCGTGATACCCACATAAGAATCCTCGGTGATGCTGTTATTCAACTTCAAATTCGCTTTCTTCTAGATTGGCGTAGTGCATCCAAAAAACAATTAATTGATATTGCACGTTATATCAAATACAACAAAGACCACCCCGGTGACGCCGGTGTTCAGATTGTCAGCAGTGGCCCTGATTCCATCAACCAACAAATCAAGCAAGGCTACATTAAGATGATTAATAGTGCCAGAAAGTATATCTATATTCAAACACCTTACTTCGTTCCTGATGAAAGCGTTATAGAAGCTTTGAAAATAGCTGTTGTATCCGGTGTTGATTTAAGAATCATGTTCCCTAATAAACCGGACCACCCTTTTGTCTACTGGGCTACTTATTCCTTTATTGGCGAGCTTTTAATGTATGGTGCTAAAGCTTATATCTATGATGACGGTTTCATTCATACAAAGGCCATTATTGTAGATGATGCCATAAGTTCTGTCGGTACTTGCAATTTTGACATTAGAAGCTTTAGGCTTAATTTCGAAGTCAATGCCTTCATTTATGATAGGCCTACCTCACAATCATTATGTTCTATCTTCAACCAGGATATACTTGTTTCTAGAGAGCTTACCCTTGAAGACTATCTACATAGACCCTTCTGTATTAAAGTGAAAGAGTCCATATCCAGGCTTTTTTCACCCGTACTATAAAGATGGTAAAAGTAGAAATAAATTCAAGTAAGTGTTGTATAATTATTAATTATAATGTATAATTAACCAATATCAAACCTAAGTATCTGATATTCATCAGATTCAAATATAAGGAGGACAATCATGAACAATAAAGTTGTACTAGCCTATTCAGGTGGTCTTGATACTACCGTCATTATACCTTGGTTAAAAGAAAACTATGACTGTGAGGTCATCGCAGTTTGCGTTGATGTCGGTCAAGGAAAAGAAATTGATGGACTCGAAGAAAGAGCTTTATCCACCGGTGCCAGCAAATTGTATATAGAAAACATAACCGATGCATTCGTCGATGATTATGTCATACCTTGCGTCAAGGCAAATGCTGTGTATGAGGGCAAATACCTTCTAGGAACTTCAATGGCACGTCCCGGCATTGCTAAAGCGTTAGTTGATATTGCTCTAAAAGAAGGTGCTACTGCCATCTGCCATGGTGCTACCGGTAAAGGAAATGACCAAGTGCGTTTTGAACTCACTATAAAAGCCCTTGCACCTCATTTGGATATTATTGCGCCTTGGCGCATATGGGATATCAAATCTCGTGAAGATGCTATTGCTTTTCTTGAAGCAAGAAATATTCCAGTACCCATGAAAAAGAAAGAAAGCTATAGCCGCGATCGCAATCTATGGCACTTAAGTCATGAAGGACTTGAACTGGAAGATCCAAGCCTTGAACCGGTCTATGATAACCTACTTCAAATGTCCGTAACACCTGAAAACGCACCTGACAAACCAACATATATAGATTTAGAATTTGAACTAGGTAACCCCACTAAGTTAAACGGAGTACCCATGAAAGCTTCTGATATTATTGCCACTCTTAATGAGATAGGTGGCGCCAATGGCATCGGTATTATTGATATATGTGAAAACCGTGTAGTTGGTATGAAATCTCGTGGCGTTTATGAGACACCTGGTGGTTCCATACTCTACTATGCACATAATGAATTGGAATACCTCTGTCTTGATAAGCAAACACTGGCTTACAAAAGTCAACTGGCCATCAAATTTGCTGAGTTGGTTTACTCAGGCGAATGGTTCACACCTCTTCGTGAGGCCCTCAGTGCTTTTGTAGATGAAACACAAAAGACGGTTACAGGTACTGTAAAGTTAAAACTCTATAAAGGCAACATTATTCCTGCCGGAGCAAACTCTCCCTACTCTTTATACGACGAGGATATTGCAAGCTTTACAACTGGTGATCTTTATGACCATAAGGATGCAGAAGGTTTTATTAATCTTTTTGGTTTACCACTCAAGGTTAGAGCCATGATGAAAGAACGTTCCGGTTTGAAATAGATTGTCCACTTTACCTCTCAGATATAAAGGAGATTAACTATGAAATTATGGGGCGGAAGATTCGCAAAAAGCACCAATGTCATGGTGGATGACTTTAATTCATCCATTCGTTTCGATGAAAGATTATATAAACACGACATCATAGGTAGCATTGCCCATGTTACCATGTTAGCAAAACAAAATATTATCTCTAAAGAAGATATGAATACCATTAAAACAGGTCTTGAAGGACTTTTAAGGGATATTGAATCCGGACAAGTTGCTTTTGACATTCATGAAGAAGACATTCATATGAACCTTGAAAAACTTCTGATTGAAAAAGTAGGACAAGTTGGTAAAAAACTACACACCGGCCGTAGCCGCAATGATCAGATTGCACTAGATATTCGACTATATATGCGTGATGAGCTGACGCTAGTGGATGAAATGATTATGAACCTTCAAAGTATCATTCTTGATATGGCAGCAGAGCATCTAGATACCATTATGCCCAGCTATACCCATTTACAAAAGGCACAACCTATAACTTTAGCTCACCATTTAATGGCCTATTTCGAAATGCTAAAACGTGACCGTAGCCGTTTAGAAGATGCTAAAAAAAGAATGAACCAGCTGCCACTTGGTGCCGGTGCGCTTGCTACAACAACTTATCCTTTAGATCGGTATTTTGTAGCCGACATGCTTGATTTTGAGGGTATTTGTTTAAACAGCATGGATGCCGTAAGCGATCGAGATTTCTTAATTGAGGTCCTATCAACCTTCTCAGTCTTAATGATGCACTTAAGCCGCTTTTGCGAAGAAATTATTCTATGGTGTTCTAATGAGTTTCAATTCATCGAATTGGATGATGCTTATAGTACAGGCAGTAGTATCATGCCACAAAAGAAAAATCCGGATATCGCCGAATTGGTTCGTGGCAAGACCGGACGGGTTTATGGTTCTTTAATGAGCCTACTTACAACCATGAAGGCACTTCCACTTGCTTATAACAAAGATATGCAAGAAGATAAAGAGGTTACATTTGATGCCTTAGATACGGTAAAAATGTGTTTACCTGTTTTCTCCGATATGTTACGTACGGCTCGAATCAATAAAAAGAATATGTATGATGGTGCCGGTGGTGGCTTTACCAATGCCACTGATGCGGCCGATTACCTTGTTAAAAAGGGTATGGCTTTTAGAGATGCTCATGAGGTTATCGGAAGATTGGTTCTTTATTGCCTAAAACACAATAAAACATTAGAGACATTGACCTTAGATGAATACCAAGACCTCTCAGAAGTTTTTGAAAAAGATGTATATGAAGCTATTTCCTTAGAGACCTGTGTCAATAAAAGACAAGTCATAGGAGGACCTGGAAAAGATGTTATGAAAGAAGTCATTGCTATTAATAGAAAGTATTTAGGTAAGGTTGAGTAATTTAAAAAGAGTAATATCATTTGGGTCCATCAACTTGGACAAGTGACTTACTCTTTTTTTTATTTATTTATTTTTAATTATAATCTCTTGAAGGATATGTTATAATCATTTATGTACTTATCATATAATTAATACTTAAAATACATACTTAAACCTGTTTTTATGAACGCAAAATACTATTATATGAGAGAATAAACGCTTTGTTAGCGTCAGAGGGAGGCCATTAACATGGAACAATCACTGATCGACACATTGAATGCCTATATTGAGAAACAATTGGATACGCAACTTAATACTTCAAAGGAAGATCACAACCCATTGAGTAGCCTAGAAGATTATATTCATCTCAACCATATGCCTAGTTTTAGAGAACTACTCTTTAATTTGATCGATGAAAGCAATGCACTCGACTCAGATATTTTTGAGCGAGCCGGTATTAATAAGGACCACTTCATTGATATGCGGTTGCATCCTACTATTGCTGTGGATGTTAACACTGTCATAAGTTTATGTTTAGCCCTAGAACTAAACCTTGATGAAACTGAATCATTGCTCTATACAGCTGGATTCTCACTGGATACGACAAAAGTATTTGATCTTATTGTACAATTTTGTATCGAACATAAGATTTATGAAGTCGCAGATGTTAATGAAGCACTGGCTATATATCATATCGATCCACTTATTGTTGCAAACACATACTAGCATAATGGGTCAAAGCTAATTTTCACAAATTCACATAGAGTATATATATTTGACGCCTTAACCATGATATTGAATGGTATGAATTAAAATTTTTTGACTCGATTCACATATTGTGATATATTTATAGTATTATAGTCAACTATATCACGTAAGGAGTGATTCTATGTATTACTTAAAAATATTTATCGTGACATTTTCAATCTTTATCATTATAGATTTAATATGGCTGGGTGTGGTTGCTAAGAACTTTTACAGCAAACATTTAGGGTACATTATGGCACCTCAACCTAACTGGCCTGTAGCTATTACATTCTATGTGCTTTTTATAGTAGGTATGATGTTGTTTGTTCTATTACCTGCACTTAATGCAAATGATATGGGTCATGCATTACTCTATGGAATGCTCTTTGGATTCTTTACTTATGCGACCTATGATTTAACCAACTGGGCTACCCTTAAGGATTGGCCTTGGTTTCTTAGTCTTGTAGATATCATATGGGGTTCATCTTTAGGCGCTTTGACTTCTTCTATAAGCTATTACGTCTTAAAACATTTCTTTAAACTATAGACAATGGTTAAAGTGTCAAAACTATGTTTCTCCAAATAACATACAACATATAGATTGCATTGATACATTCATAACTATATATAGTATGTGAAAGTTCAACTGTATTTAAGAGCAAAGCGGTTACGCCTCGCTTCGTAAAGCAAATTGTTCCGGCATGAAAGATTTCCATAATAGTTAATGCGACGTTTAAGTATATATCTGTCTATTCTAAATTGTACCCTTATTGGCGATTTACCGTAGTAATTTCTCCATCCATCAATCTTCCGATTAAGTTTCTTGATGACTATCTTTAAGTCTTGATAGAGCGTTGCATCCTTTAGTTTCACTTTATGTTATGGTCTCTACCTTTGATAGAACCACTTGGGTCCATTTTCATGACGCTTCATGCATCACTTCTCAACCATACATGGTCATATATCTATCACGTCCCTTGGCGATTTCGTGAGTCGGACTTACACCGACTTGCAAGTGGCCGGCTTTGCTGGACACGCTCGTAGAGAACAAGAAAAAAGCAAATGACAATCACGTCATTTGCTTTTTTCTTTATAATTAGCCTTTAATTTGTCTAAGGAACCAGAGGTTCTTCTCGAAATCAGCTATATAATCTTCAAACATGCCAACCGCAGTAAAATCGCTTTCTTCATCGGCTAGGTTACGAATTTCAAATGCAAAATCACGCATCAGCTCAATATCACTTCCAACATAATCTAGTACTTCATTTGCAGTAAAATCCTTATAATCTAATTCTTCTATTGTCGCAACTTCAAGGTAATCCTTAACTTTGACCAATGGCTTAAAACCTTTGATCTTAATATGTTCTGCTACATCATCGTAGGCTGCAAAAGTCTTATCATACATTGCTTCCGTAAATTGATGTAAAGGCATAAATTGCATTCCCGTTACATTCCAGTGTAAATTATGAAGCTTAACATTCCAAACAGATAAATTCGCTAGGTACACATTCATTTTCTCAATATATTTCATTTTTTTCCTCCTTCAATTCATGATTGACTTGCTATATTCATAGTATATCTTATATAATAAGAAACAAAAAGAAACAAATATGTTCTTAAATAGAAAGGAGTTATAATGACAACAACAAACCAAGGTTTTGAAATAATACACGACATCATGAAACTAAGATGGGTGCCTGAAATACTCATGACCATATCCATGGGGTACTCCAATTACTCTGACATACTCAATCAGGTAGAGGGCTTAAGCCATACTGAACTCAATCGAAAACTGTCATTGCTTTCTGAAAAAAAAGCCATCGTCAAAGAAAGTGACCACTTAAGGTCCGGTTATATATTAACCGACTTCGGTTATGATTTAGAGCATATTTTTAAGCATTTTTTAGATATTGCAGAAAAATACGAACCGCTCCTAGCTGATTAAATCTAATACTCGCCTAGTGTTGATGTTCTTAGCACCAATGATAACCATAGGGAGGCATAACTAGCTTTTCTCCCTGCCAAACCATCTTATTACCTAATAAATCTTGTTTCATTCCATTCAGTTCTTTTATAGAAAAGAGCTGTTCTTTTTGTGATAGGTTTTGTAATGCCAAAATGGACTCATCTTCATAGGTTCTTCTATACGCTAAAATCCCTTTATTAACCACACCTTTTTCATCTTGAATATCAATAAAAGTTCTATCTCCACGTCCAAAGGCTTTAAAGCGGTTTCTAGTTTCAATCATTGTCTTAACACCTTGATAGGTTTTATATGCTAAAGTCTCTGAATCTGCTAGTTTTGATTCAACATCGGGCCAATCTATGATGCCACGTCCAAGATATCTCGTATCTTTATAGCCGGTTTCTTTGTACATTTTGTCATAATAATCTGTATCATTGCCTTTTGCAAATTCATCACCATAAAAAACAATGGGTGTACCAAGCAATGTAAACATAATGGAATTGGCAAGTAGAATTCGATCAAGATTTTGGTCCATCAGTTCTGCTAATCTGGCTGAAATACCTTCTCCTTGTCTGAAATCCCAACTAGGGTCTTTAGCGTAATACTCAAAAATGAACTTACGTTCTTCCGGGCTTACCATTTCAAGGGTCAATTCATCGTGGCATCTTAAAAACATAAACCATTGACTGTCCTTTGGAATATCCGGTGTAAAGCTAGGATGAAGGACCATTTCTATGGCGTCTTTTTTCCCCTCTGCTATGGCCTTATAAACTCTTGGCATAACTGGGAAATGGTAGGCACCGTTACACTCATTATCATTCCCAAAATAATCAACAACATCTTGTGGTGGTTGACATGCTTCTGCAAGTAAGAGTGTTCCTGGTTTCAGGTAATCTAAAACAGCTCTAAAAAACTGAACCACTTTATGCGTTTTTGGAAGATTTTCACATATGGTCCCTTCTTCCTTCCATATATATGGTACAGCATCCGCTCTAAAACCATCTACACCTTTGATTTGCCAGTTGACTAAGGCATTCGTCATTTTTAACAGTACTTGAGGATTTCTATAATTAAGATCTGGTTGTATTTCAAAAAAACGATGGAAATAATACTCACCTGTAACAGGATCTAGTTCCCAATTGCTCTCACACATACCCTTAAAAATTATCCTAGCCTCTTTGTATAATGATGTGTCTTTTGACCAAATGAAATAGTCTCTCATAGGGGAATCCACTGATTTTCTGGCTTCTTTAAACCATTCATGTTCTGTTGAACAGTGATTCATAGCAATGTCAAAAATAACTTTAATGCCCTTTTTATGCGCTTCATCAATAAAGTCTTTAAAAACAGTGTTCTTCTCTTTTGATGTAGCATCGTCTGGCAGACCAAGTAATGACGCTCGTATACTTTCATAGTCCGATATATCAAAACCGGCGTCTTTCATAGGTGACTCTAAGATTGGCAATAACCATAGACAATTTGCACCTAAGTCTTGAATATAATCTAGTTTTTCCTTTAGGCCTCTCAAATCTGTATTAAACAGATCACCATAGGTAGAGTAGACCACTGCATCTTTGTACCAAGTCTTATTTAATGTATAATCTTGATAAAAATGCTCTTTTTTTATTGCTTCTATTGATTCAAGAAACGGTTCGAGCATTTGATTTGCATTCTCATACAAATCACCATAAATTTCATGCCACACTTTAATAATATTTTCCATAGATAATCCTCCTAAAAAACAATTTCTTATCGTCATTTTTCGGCTTTCCTGTTTTAAGCATTGCTATTGAAGTAATGCTCTGTCATAACATTGTACCTTAAAAAATAAGCAATAACCTATAAAATAATGTCCATTCTTATGAAATGAAGACATGAAATATTATTTTCATATTTACTCGTTCTTATTATGGTTTATAATGATTATAGGTGCTAACTTATAAGCTCTTAGATAAGGTCTAATCACATGAAAGAAAATATAGATTTCAAAAAAAACGGAATGGCTAAAAATAATAACTATAGCAATCATTGTGACGTTTCCACCAAGTTTACTGCCCTCACTCTATGATTGGATTATAGCTTTCCTTATAATCCTTATTATTCTGTTTAGATTTGCCCACTTAAATAAGCATGAAGACTTATTAACCAAGCAAAAACTAAAAGAGCTTAGTACAAGCTCAAATGACCATGTTCGTATGCTCCGTTCTAAAAGAATTTTGCTGGAGCTAAGCAATACCATGATTCAAGTTAATGGGCTAAAAGAACTAATGTCCATTGTTCTAACCAAAGCCATTGAGGTCAGTCCAAAAGCCAAATTTGGTTCTATTCTGCTTTTGAATTGTGAGGGTAACTTAGAATTTCAAGCCATTTTCAGTTTTGATGATAATCTATACAACACGCTCGAGGCGATGAATTTATTGACCTATCACCACTTGATAAAAAATATACTGTTCATTTAGCTATGGTCTTGGGAAATTTTCAAAAGAGGGTGATATTTTAAAAACGCTATTTTATATTGCTGAATATAGAATATATGGTATGATATGAAACCCAAATAAGAAAGATTGGGTTATATTTATTAAAAAGATAGCAGATTAGTATAATAAATGTTAAAATGTAATTAATTCATTTTATAGGGGGAATAATTATGTTCAAATCAAAGCCTAAAAACAATGTCACAAAACAAGAACAAGAAGATATTTATGTATTGGTCAAAGAACTAGAAGCCATCAAATCCGGTCAACAAAAAAATTTTTCTCATTCGTATAAGGATATAGATCACAACTTACTAGATCGATTAAATATGGTCGCTTGCTCTAATTGTCCAAGTCATAATACTTTCATCAAACAAGTAAATCAACTCCTTCAAACCTTAATGAAGATGGACTTTGTTCGCTCAATGATTCATGAGGCGGACGAACAGGCCAATATGGTGGAAACTATAGCCGCAACCAGTGAAGAAATGGCTGCGAACATTGAGGATATTGCTTCCTTTGTTCGAAAAGCTCTTGTATCTGCTCATGATTCCAATTCCAAATCTGTCCATAGTAAAGAATTAATGAATATCAGTATGTTAGCTATCGAAGATAGTTTTAAAGAAACTGAAGTTGCCAAAGAACAAATCATTCGCGTGAACGAGCAAACAGAAAAAATTGATGAAATGGTAAATATTATCATGTCCGTAGCCGCTCAAACAAACTTGCTTGCTCTAAATGCTTCAATTGAAGCAGCAAGAGCCGGAAATAGTGGTAAAGGATTTGCCGTTGTTGCAAACGAAATCAAAAAGTTAGCTGATCATACTAAAGAGTCTGTCAGCTTTATTCAAGAGAGCGTCAATAGTCTCAGGACACAAATTCAAGGTTCAACCAGTGCTATCGAAAAAGCCAGTAAATCCTTTTTGAAAGGTAAGGAAACCTTAACACAAGTACTAAATGCCCTTGAAGAGGTGGAAGATTCCTCCAAAAAAATCGAGTCAAACATGGAACAAATTAACATGAACATTGAACAACAAACTGCTTCTTCTGAAGAAGTGTCCTCATCTATTCAAGTCATTAATGAAAAAACCAAATCACTTCACGAAGATAGTATTCGAACTGGACAAGGCTTCTTCACCGTATCTCTTGAAATCGATAATCTTAGAAAAAATATTATCCAAAAAGCCACGAACATTGATATGTACGATTCCTTAGACCTTGTTATTACGGACAGTTTGAATTGGAGATGGTGTGTTTATAACATGATTCTTGGTAATGCACAAGTTGATGTCTCTCTCGTTTCAAATGCTGATAATAGTCGTTTAGGTCGATGGATTACCAATTTTGGTTCAAAAGAACCTGCACTTAAAAACCTTATACGTATCCTTGATAAACCTAGGTACAAAATGCATGAGTTAGCACAAAAAGCACTTGAAGCTTATAACCTCGGTGATAAAAAATCCGCTGAAGACTATCTGGCGCAAGTTGATCGACTCGCTCTTGAAATCGATAATACTCTAAGAGAAATGCAATCCAAATATAGAAAATAACTCGAACAAATATTAAACAACAAGAAGCGATGCCATATGGCATCGCTTCTTGTTGTTTAATATTTGTTCGAGCCTAACCTGTCAAAAAAATGTAATCGCCATCTTCATAGTCAATATGTATGTCTGTTCCTTCTAGAATGGACCCATCTAATAATTTTTTACCTAGTTTTGTTTCTATTTGTTTTTGTATAAAACGTTTTACAGGTCTAGCACCAAACTGAGGGCTATATGCTTCATGGGTTACTTGCTGAATAGCCCGTTCACTCATGCTAATCTTAATATGTCGCTCATCCAGTCTTTTTTGTAAATCCTTTAATATCAAGTTAATAATGCCCGCTATCTGATTATAATGTAATGGCGTAAAAAGAACAACTTCATCTAAACGGTTTAATAGCTCTGGCTTAAAATATTGATGCATCAACGCTAATACCTCTTTTCTTGCCTTCTCATTTATGTCACCTTTATGATCGATCCCATCCAGAAGAATTTGGCTACCGATATTGGAAGTCATGATAATGACTGTGTTTTTAAAATCAACGGTCCGACCTTGGCTATCTGTTAATCTACCATCGTCTAGTAATTGAAGCAACACATTAAAAACTTCAGCATGGGCTTTTTCGATTTCATCAAATAGTATGACTGAGTATGGATTCCTTCGCACCGTTTCCGTTAGTTGACCACCTTCTTCATAACCAACGTAACCTGGCGGCGCACCAATCAACCTAGCTACTGCGTGGCGCTCCATATATTCACTCATATCAATCCTAACCATATTGGATTCACTGTCAAACAAGGCCTCCGCCAACGCTTTAGCAAGCTCTGTCTTACCTACACCTGTTGGACCCAAAAATACAAATGAACCAATTGGTTTGTTCGGATCTTTAAGACCCGCTCTTGCTCGAAGTATAGCATCACTAACAGCGCTAACAGCTTCTTCTTGACCAATGACCCTTTCGTGAAGCTTGCTTTCCAAGTATAATAATTTTTCTTTTTCAGACTCATTTAATTTGCTTAAAGGTATGCCAGTCCATTTAGATACAATCTCACTGATTTCATCTTCCGTCACCGCTTCTTTCAACATTTTTATAGTTGTTACGGCCTCTTTATTTTGTTCCTGAACAAGTCTTTTTTCTAATTCCGGTAAGCGGCCGTACTTTAGTTCAGCCAGTTTGCTTAAGTCATACACTCGCTCTGCTTCTTCAATATCTCGCCTAATATCTTCGATGGCTTGCTTGATTTCTTTTTCTTTGATCAACTCAGACTTTTCAAGCTCCCACTGTGCTTTCATAGCTTGGGATTTTTCCTTTAAAACTGCAATTTCATTTTCTAAAATCGTTAGCCTCTCTCTTGTGCCTTTATCTTTTTCTTTGATAAGCGCCTGTTTTTCTATTTCTAACTGCATCTGCTTTCTTAGTATCTCATCTAACTCACCAGGCATCGTATCAATTTCAGTTCTAATCATTGAAGCTGCTTCATCCATAAGGTCAATTGCTTTATCTGGAAGAAAACGATCCGTTATATATCTATGGGATAGAGTGGCACAAGCAACCAATGCTTGATCTGTTATATGCACACCATGGTGAATCTCGAACCGTTCCTTCAAACCTCGTAAAATAGAAATCGTATCTTCAACTGTAGGTTGGTTGATAACAATTGGTTGAAATCTTCTCTCAAGTGCAGCATCTTTTTCAATATACTTACGGTATTCATCCAGTGTCGTTGCACCAATACATCGTAGCTCTCCTCTTGCCAACATCGGCTTCAGCAGATTGCCTGCATCCATAGCCCCTTCTGTTTTACCTGCACCCACGATGTTGTGAATCTCATCAATAAAAAGAATGATTTCCCCATTAGATTTACTGATTTCATTTAGTACTCCTTTGAGTCTTTCTTCAAATTCACCACGGTATTTAGCTCCGGCAATCAGTGCACCCATATCTAAGGCATAAACTTTTTTATTTTTTAAGTCTTCCGGAACATCGTTATTAAGAATTCTTTGAGCCAACCCTTCAACAACCGCTGTCTTTCCCACGCCTGGTTCTCCAATTAAAACAGGATTATTCTTTGTCCTTCTGGATAAAATTCTAATCAACCTTCGCACTTCACTGTCTCTACCAATCACTGGATCCAATTTACCCGCTCTAGCCAATACAACTAAATCACGTCCATATTTTTCCAGTACATCATAACTCGATTCAGGGTTCTGATTGGTAACTCTCTGATCCAGCCGAAGTACTTTAAGAGACTTTAAAAAGCCTTCTAAGTCAATGCTATATTTCTCAAACAGTTTTGATGATGGTGTGTTCTTCTCCTTAAGTAAAGCGATATAAATGTGTTCAACACTAATATAATCATCCTTAAAAGCTTTTGCTTCATCTTCCGCTACAAGAAGGAGTTGGTTCATTCGTCTGGATCCATAAATCTGAATGCCTTCACCGGATACTTTAGGAATTTGTTCAATGATTTGCTCAAGGTCATGAGCATAAGCCTTAATGTTGACATTCATATGTGCAAGTACCTTCAATACTAATCCATCCTTTACTGCAATAAGTCCGTAGTGAAGATGCTCACCTTCAATATATTGATTATTAAGCTTAATAGCCATTTTTTGTGCCCACTCAAGGCTTTCAGAAGATTTTTGTGTAAATTTATCCATGTTCATTTTGACGCCTCCTTTCTTTAACCCAATGGATTTAATGGTATTGTTAGCACTCTCTAGTGACGAGTGCTAACCTAGCTTTATTATAAATCTAATGTGGTATTTTGTCAATAATAAGAAAAAGACCGAGAGGGTCAGTCTTTTTCTTATTATTCTTTAGGCATGCTTTGAGATAAAACAATTCCAATAACACATAAACTTATAATAAAATAAAATATCGCATTGTGGTGATTAAAATAGTCAAAAAGTAGACCTGAAACATAGACACCAGCTATAGCACCAATACCATAGGCTGTAAATACAACACCATAATTTTGACTATAATTTGTACTACCATACAATAATAGCGTCGATGTTGGTGCAATGGCAAGCCAGCCACCTAAATTCATCCAGAAAATAGAAAAAGATATAGCATAAATAAATACACTGCCATCCTTGGCAAAAAGCATTAAGACAGCACTTGATAAAATTAGGGAAAAAGATAATAACATTACTTTTTTATAAGAAAGCTTATCTGTTAACCATCCAAATAGTGGTCTTCCAACGCCGTTAAACACTGCAAAAACAGATACGAATAAAGGTGCCGTTAACACTGATAAGCCAATAAGATCAACGCCAATACTATTGGTCATACCTATAATGGTTAAGCCAATCATTGTGCCTAAGACAAAGCATATATAAAGGTTTTTAAAACTTTTTTGTTTAATCATATCTTGAGTTGTCATGATTTGATCTTCGTGACTCTGCTTAACCAAAATCAAAGGTTTTTCCGGCGGTTTTATAAACCATGACAGCATGGGTATAATTATAGCAAAGATGAAGCCCAATAGCTTAAAAGCATTTAAAACACCAAAACCTTCAATCAAAGCTTTTGCAGCTGGTGCGGTAATGAAGGGTGATAACCCAAAGCCTGTTAATACCAACCCAACTACGAGACCTTTTTTATTTGGAAACCATTTTGCGACTACAGATATCGGCACACCGTATATAATACCAACACCAATTCCAATGATTATACCGTAAGTTAGTGTTAACATATAAATATTAGTAGCAAAACCGGACGCAAACCAACCAATACCCACTAACAACCCGCCAACAGACATCATGCTCTTAGGTGAAAACCGATCAATGTATTTACCTGAAATCAACATTGAAAAAGCATAAAAAGCTAAAGAGAACATGTAAGGCATACCACTTTGAACGGTACTAACGCCAAACAAAGTCTCAATAGAAGCCCTAAAAATACTCCACGAATATACTGTACCTAAACACATCATGATAATAATGCCTAAAACAACGTATATCCAGGGATTGGTTTCTCGAATCTTTATAATCTTATATTCTTCTAGCATTTTCTTTACCTCATGGTTTTTATATATACATTTTTAATATAACATATAAGAGGCTTTTATAAAAAGAGTAAATTTAATTTAAGTCAACCTTTACCTGTCAATCTTATGCTATAGAAAAATCCTTTTCAATCATGTATACTTGAGCTATAACTAGTCAAGACAGGAGAGATTGCTTATGCATATCATTCAAAAATATATGCCTGGCATGCGAACATTCAAAACAGCTTTATCTGTTTTCCTTTGTATTATCATATGGCGCCTTTGGAATACAGATCTTCCTTTTTTTGCTTGTATTGCGGCTGTTATCACGACTCAAAATTCTATAGAGAGCACAAAACGTGTTGGACTCAACCGGTTCCTAGGCACTTTAATTGGCGCTTGTGTTGGTGCTTTAATTGTTTGGTTCTTACCAAATAACACCCTCATTTTAATCTTAGGTATCATCGTGGTCATCCATCTGACCACCTTGGTCAAAAAAGGTGGGTCAGCTGCCATTGCTTGTATTGTTTATCTAACTATAATGATTAATATTGGTGTCGAATCCATTAATACCTATATTTTATTGAGGGTTGTAGAAACAACCCTGGGGATACTTGTTGCCACAATTATCAACACCAGTATTCGACCTCCTGATAAAGCTGATACTTAATGGCCCTCTTTTTCTTCTCTAGTAAAGTCTATGCTAGAGCACTAACGGCATCTTCATAACTGATGACACCTCTTAAGCGGCCAGCTTTATCTGTTATTGCAACATCATAATTACTCTTATCCAACTTTCCCCATACTTCATGTAAATAAGCATTTCTATGTAAGCTTTCTACATCTGTTACAATGGCTTCATTAATATTGCTTTTATCCAACTTAATCAAGTCCTTATAGGCAACATACCCTAACAGCTTTCTGTCTTCATCAACAACAAAACAAAACTCTCTATCAAAGCCCTCCAGTTTTTTAATGACCGCTTCTCTTGACTCACCTTTTCTTGCGAGTGTAAAGGGTTCACGCATAACTGTTCTTACTCTCAGTACTCTCGATTTATCCACGTCTTCAATAAAGCTTTTCACATAGTCATTGGCCGGATTTTCAAAGAAATCTTTTGGTTGTCCGATTTGTACCAATTCACCATCCTTTAATAAGGCGATTCTATCTCCAAGTTTAAAAGCTTCATTCATATCATGGGTTATAAACACGATGGTCTTTTCCATATAATCTTCCATACTTAAGAGCTCAGATTGCATTTCTCTACGTATTAATGGATCCAAAGCACCAAAAGGTTCATCCATAAGTAAAATCTCCGGTTCATTCGTCAACGCTCTGGCAATACCAACTCTTTGCTTCATGCCACCACTTAACTGTCTCGGAAAATAATTTTCCCAGCCTTTAAGTCCGACAAGTTCTATGGCTTCCATAGCTTTTTTGGTTATTTCTTCTTCTGAAACACCTTGAACTTCAAGACCATATTCTACATTTTTCAGAACTGTTCTATGACTTAGTAAACCAAAATGTTGAAATACCATAGCCACTTTGTTACGCCTCATATCCATCAGTTGTTCTTTATTGTATTTGGTTATGTCCTCACCATCAATCAGTAATTGACCTTTTGTTGGTACATTCAGCATATTCATACACCGTATCAAAGAGGACTTTCCACTTCCTGACAGACCAACGATAACAAACATCTCGCCTTCACCAATATCAATATTGATATCATTAACACCAACAGCCGTACCTGTCTTCTCTCTTATTTCTTGTATCGTAATACCCTGTTCTAGCATTTTAAGGGCTTCTTCTTTTTTATCTCCAAATACCAAGGTCAAATCCTTGATTTCAATTTTCTTATTTTCCATAATTCATCACTCCGTTTCCTTAAGTCTGTTGGCAAACCCTTGCAAGACGCGATCTAGTATAATCGCTAAAAAAACAATACCTAAGCCTGCTTGAAAACCTTGTCCAACTTCAAGTCTACGAATCGATATTAATACTTGCAAACCAATACCTTCTGCTCCAATCATGGATGATATAACAACCATGGCCATAGCCATCATCGTGGTTTGATTCACACCGGTCATAATGGTTGAAAGTGCTTGTGGTAATTCGATCTTCATTAACATTTGTTTTGGCGTAGAACCAAAGGACAATCCCGCTTCAATAACTTCTTTATCCACATTAGAAATACCAAGATAAGTCAATCGGATAAGGGGCGGCAGTGCATATGTCGTAGTTGCAAATACAGCCGGCACTTTACCAAAACCGAAAAGCATAACCGCTGGTAATAGATATACAAAGCTTGGCATAGTTTGCATGGCATCAAGTATCGGCATTATAATCTGTTTGGTTCGATTGGATTTTGCCATGAATATACCCAGAGGTAATCCTAAGACTAGAGATACCAACACTGAAATAATGACAATTACTAAGGTGTACAGCATCATATCCCATAAGCCGAAAAATCCGATAGATAACAACATAGCTGAAAGCACAATGCCCATCTTAAGACTATATAATTTATAACCTGCATAAAATAAGGCAATTACCATCAGCCACCACGGTATGATGTTCAATGTTAGTTCAATTGCATTAAATATTGTCAATATGAACCGAGTGATGGCATCAAAGAAACCACCTAAATTTACCAGCAACCAATTGACAAAATCATCAATAGGACCGCTGATTTGAAAACGTAATCCTTCTGGAAAACTAAACATGTTACAATCAACTCCTTTTTATAAAAATGGCTAAGCCACATGAAGTGTTCAATATTATTTTACGATAAAAAAATTTTTATCGGCATGTATGATTAGATTATCAAAACTATATAGTTGAACTTTTGCATACAATATATAGTTATGAATGCGTCAACGTAATCTATATATTGTATGTGAATTTAGTGAAGCTTAGTTTTGACCCTTTAACCAACCATGTTTGCAGATAAAAATTATTTATCAGAACAAAAACTACGCGGTTATATCGCATTTTGTTTACAAATTCGGCAAGAAAGATCCTTGACACTTAAGCTTTTGTAGGACTTTCCTTTAGAATATAGAAATCAAAAGATGTCACCATCTTTTGATTTCTATATTACGGTTACATTATATATTACAATTTATTGAATGGTAGCCATAACTTTTTCAAAAGCGTCATCAGTAACCCAACCTGCCCATATGTCTTGTTTTTCTTGAAGAAACCATCTTGCGGCTACATCTGCTTCAACTTCGTTTTCTTGCATATATGCAAGGGCTTCACTTGTTAATTGTGACGAGGTTGTATATTGTTTTAGAAACGCTGTGATTTCTGGATACGCCTCCACAAATTCAGGTGTAGATACAACTTGTACGTCCACAGATGGGAATGATCCGATTCCGTCTGCAAAATCTTCTGCAGAATATGGGGTATCTTCTAGCAATACCAAGTCAAACAAGCCCATAACCCATGTTGGTTCCCAGTTATAACCTAACCATGGTTCACCTTTTGCATAAGCAGATGCAAGTGTTGCATTCAATGTTGCACCTGAGTCAATTGTCTTAAAATTATAGTATTCATCTAAGCCATAGGCTTCCATCTTAGTATGAAGGAACGCGGTTGCTGACCAACCTTCTGGTCCACCATAGATGATACCCATATCTGGATTTTCAGGATCCGTAAAGTATTCAACGTAGTCCGGTAAATCTTGTACAGATTTTAAATCCGGTAGTAAGGCATCATCGCCTTCAACCAAATACGCTGGTACATATAAACCTTGGACGTTATCATCAAAGTTAGTGGCTAATTTTACATAATCACCATTTTCAATATCTTCCGGATATGTTGGCACATTGTCCGCCCATAATTCCAAAGCCAAATCAATGGTTTTGTTTTTAAGTCCCGAAATCATAACCGCTGTATCAGCAATAATGACTTCTGTTTCAACGCCATAACCCTCTTCTATAATGACTTTAACTACTTGATCATGGAATGCATTGCTATCCCAGTCGCCTTCTCCAATAACAATTTTTTCCGGTTCACTGGCACAAGCACCTAAGCTTATAACCAACACAGCACTCATAAGTACCATGGTTATTTTTTTCCATATTTCTCGCTTCATAATAATCCTCCTATTTTTATGTATTATATTCAACATATACATTTACCAAACTAACAACCTCATTATGAATATAGGTTGTCTGTCCGCACAACATTTATTGTAGCATAATCCAAAATATTTGTAAAGAGAGATGTCCTCCCGTGCTTATAGTTCAAGTTTCTAAACTGTTGTTATAACTCGGGTGTAGGGTTTTTAAAAAACTTCATTTTTTTAATTTTTACTTTCTTAAAATTGGATTAAAACGTAAGTTTTATCATCATTTTTTCTTTTTGGTGTGCTATACTACTTTTGTTGTATATTCAATTTTCTAAGATTATGCCCAAGCTCTTGACTAGAAAACTAGCCTAATCTACATAAGGAACATTGAATTGTTTATTAAATCGTAAAGATATTAGAAGGGAGTATTAAATGAAAGGTAATAATTTCAATAAAATTCTTAAGCTTTTTGACTATTTCAAGATTGCTTTTCTATTGAATCTAAGTAACAAACAGCTTTACAAGCCGCAAATCATTTTTCTTGTTATACGAGGGCTTCTGATTATCACCAGTGCCTTCACTTTGCTCAGTATTGGTGACAAGATGATTCATCTTACAAGTATGGACTTTAATCGATTTATAAGTCTTTTTTGGTCCGAGTTCCAAGGTATACCTTTATTATTAACGCTCATCACGCTCTTGGTTATGATTCTAGGCTCAACTTATGTAGAATCCGGACTTTATCATATGTTCTTCAGAGCATACAAAGGCGCGCTTACAGATGGCGATTTTTTAACAGGTACTGGGTCTTACTTTCTAAAGTTTTTAGGTGGTAATATTCTCATATTCTTATTTTGGATTCTAGCACTTATACCTTATCTTATTACCGGTATCCTAACATTAACTATAGGCTTCACCTTGATTCCCATCCTAGTCAGTACTTTTTTACTGGTATGGAAAGCTTCCTTGGTGTCAGACGACAGTACACTTGGCAATGCCTTTAAAAAAAGCTACCAATTTGCTAAATCTAATTTTATACCTACCATGTCATTTGTTGTTTTCAGAAATGCCATGACAAGCATTGCTTCTAGTGGCAGCGGTAGTGGTTCAAACTTCTACCAAGCTTCAAATAATGCAACTACTTTTTTTCAAGATATGCCTTCCGATTTTCCTATACAAGTTAACCCCTTCTCGAATCGCTTTTTCAATTACGAAATCCTAAAAATTTTTGTTATTGGTATAACCACTCTAATCACCATCGGAACCATTATAACTGGACTAATACAAATGCTTTTTAACATTTTCTTTGGATTGACGACTATCGTTCTCTACAATGAAGGATGGAAGCTAGCTGCCCCGGATTATATGGACCTATCCACTCAAGATATTCAAGATGAGGAGGTGCAACCATGAAAAGCTTTAATGAGTTGATGGATGACATAAAGGAAGCTCTAACACTTAGTCATCGTTATAAAGGCCTTTTCCTACCTGCTTTAATCGCAAATCTGATTATGCTAGTACTTGGTTTTGTTATGTTTTTTATTGTTATCTTTTTTGTTATGGGTACCATAATGTCAATCAGTTCTTATGAAAGCAATTGGTCTTTTTTAATTAGTATTGCTGCCATAACTATACTTCTAATCTTAATCTTCAGTTTAATTTTTATGGCCTTGGATCTTGGTATCAACAGTATTGTTATTGGCTCAGTGAATGGTGAGAAACCTACTGTTCAAATCTTCTTCAAAGGCATTCGAAAATTCTTTTTTAAGGTGCTTATAACCAAGTTCGGTCTCTTTTTCCTATATACAATCGGATTTATTTTATTATTGGTACCCTATATATTATATTTATTAACCATGGGGGTATTAACTGGCGGTTATGGTGTTCTTTTCCTAACATGCTTACTCCAAGCTTTCCTTGGTTCCTGGACTCTGCTTCTCATGGAGAACGAAGATTATCCTATGAGTGGCTTTTCAAGTGTTGCAATGAATTTAAAGTTTGGAAAAAAATACTTTTGGCTTATGATTTTGGTCTTTTTTACTCGGTTACAGTTGACGGCTTATCTTCCTGGTTTGTTAGGCTTTTTGGGTGCCACTTTAGCATCTCTTTTCATAAGTTATATGGTTATGACTGTTTTCAAAATAGTGGTCCTACTTACCTACAGAAGATATAAAGAAACTATTTAGATATATAGATTTATGTGTCAAGTTCACTACCTCTTTTAGAAACTCGATTTCTGATATTGTTATTAGCATTAATGATGATAAAATGTTATAATCTAGACGTTGATTTATATATTAAAAATATGGTTAAAAGGTCAAAACTAAGTTTCACCAAATTCACCTATATAGTTTTGACGCCTTAACCAAATATATAACATAACTGAAAAACAAGGAGGTCATTATGTCATTTGATCATCTTAAAAAAATTTTTTTAAAACAGAACAAACGACATCTCTTAAGTTTACCTGAGGGTCTCGTTATTAGGACTATTCTTAATAATTCAGAAGATACCATTTACTTCAAAAATCTTGATTCTAAGTTTATACTAAATAGTAAAGCCCATGCATTTCAGCAAAATGAGCACGACCCTTCTGATATGGTTGGTAAAGATGATTTTGACTACTTTCCTTACGATTTTGCCAAAGCCGCTTATGATGATGAGCAACGCATTATCCAAACCGGGAAATCTATGATTGGACATATTGAAAAAATGGGTTCAAGAAGATGGTTCTGTCACATGGTTCTTAGCTTCAAAGTACCCTCTTCTTGACGATCAAAATAAGATTATTGGCACTTGGGGCACTTCCAAAGATATCACTGACCTCAAAATCGCACAAGAGCAACTGACCTTACTCAACAAGCAACTACAAGAAGCGAATCAACGTTTGGAGTTCTTATCTGTGCGCGACGGCTTATCCGGTCTTTTCAATCACCGTCATTTTTATGAATCCTTAAATATAGCCTTAACTCAAGTCTCTCGGCAAAGAAAAGCGCATCCAAAGAATGGCTTTACGATTTTGCTCTTAGATATCGATCATTTCAAAGTTATCAACGATACTTATGGACATCTGGTTGGTGATATTGTTATTCGTACGATTGGCGAAACACTTAAAAAATCAACCCGTATAGAAGATACCTGTTTTCGATATGGGGGCGATGAGTTTGTAATTATTTTATCCGATACTGAACTAAACTCCGGTTGGCATGTGGCCGAAACATTACGAAAAATGTTGGCCTCTACTCCTATAGTAACAGAAGGTTTGTCTTTTCATATCAAGGTCAGCTTTGGTGTTGTTAGCTCGCATAAGGCAAGCTCTGCAACAGAATTAGTTGAATTAGCAGACAAGCGCCTGTATCAATCGAAAACTGAGGGGCGTAATCGAGTGAATTAGAAGTACCACTAGAACAATTAGGCCTGTCACTAATGGTGAAGCATCGTAATTAATAACAGCAATATTTGTTTTGGATTGAACAAAGCCTTTTTCCCGCTCAGTTCTAGTAGCGCTTGCAATCAGAAGAGATATGACTAGAAAGAGACCAACATATATCATCATAACCGGCAACTTCTTTTTGAATATTTTAAGACATAGTCTAAATACTGGCATATTTTTCCCTCCTTGTAATTATGTTAGCCATATTTATCCGCTTAAAAAGTAGAGATATAGTTGGTTTTAAGGCAAAGTATTTTCGGCTTTTGGACACAAGAAAAGAGCTGTCCCTTAAGCTAGAACAGCAAAATCAAAACTTGATTGATAAACAAGATCATGAAATTCATATTGCCACCTTAAATGAAAGGAACCGAATCGCTAGAGAAATTCATGATCATGTTGGCCATCAGCTATCCTCTTCTTTATTGCAAATTGGTGCACTCATGGCTATTTGTAAAGATCAAGAACACTTAATGCGGTTAAATGGACTCAAAAAAACCTTAAGCCTTGGTATGGATAATATTAGAAATAGTATTCACAACCTATATGATCATGCAATCGACTTGAATGCACAACTTACTGAGATTCTTAAGGACTTTACCTTTTGCAAGGCAATATATAATAACTCTATTCTAGAAGCTCCCAACCAGAAACAAAGCTATGCCTTTATATCCATCGTTAAGGAAGCTTTATCTAATATTATGAAGCATGCCCAGGCTACTGAAGTTAGTATTTTACTTCGTGAACACCCTAGCATGTATCAATTAATCATCCGTGATAATGGAAGTGTTGCCGATTATAATCCTAATGATGGGATCGGTTTAAAAAAAATGGCACAACGGGTTGAGCTTTTGAAAGTCCATTTACAACTTAGAACACAAAATGGATTTGAAGTTTTTGTTTCACTACCAAAAACCTAATTACTGGATTTTATAACGATAGGAGATTCATATGAGAGTTATTGTTGTAGATGATGACCGCTTGGTAACATCATCCTTGAAAACCATCATAGAAGCTGACCCGATTATAAGTGTTGAAGGCATTGGCTATAATGGTCTTGAGGCAATCGACTTGTTTAAGCAGCTTCAACCAGATATTCTGTTAATAGACATACGGATGGAAGAAATGAATGGTATCGATGCAGCGCGTATCATATTAGAGCGTTATCCTGAGGCTAAAGTATTATTCTTAACCACCTTTTCAGATGATGAATATATCATTCAAGCTCTGAAAATAGGGGCAAAAGGTTATTTGCTTAAACAAAATTTTGAAAGCATTATACCTTCTCTTAAAACCGTTTACGCCGGCCAAAGGGTGTTTGGAGATGAAATTATTACAAAAATACCTTCTCTCTTAAATGATGCTTCTTCAAATCCTTTATCTGATTTAGAATTAAGTGATAAAGAGTTACTGATGATCACTCATGTTGCTGAGGGATTGTCCAATAAAGAAATAGCCGATCTGATTTGTCTTGGGGAAGGTACTGTTCGTAACTACATAAGTATCATCCTTGACAAGCTTAGTCTAAGAGATCGAACTCAACTGGCAGTCTTCTATTACAAGCGTTATCATAAATGACTTGACTTTGTTCTATAAAAAAGCCAAGTATACAATTTACGGCTAAAACAAGTGTTAAAAAAGCCCTTACCTTGATAAAAGTCAGTGTAAGGGCTCTTCTTTGTTTCGATCTTTATCACTTTTTTTCTTTACAATCAGGACAATAGCCGTATATTTCTAGACGATGACCCGATATGTCATAGTCTGTTTGTTCTTGTAGGATTTTTTCATAGGCGCCTAAAGGACATCCTTTAATGACTTGCATTTTTTTACAACAATAGCATATTAAATGGTGCTTATGTTCCATATTGTTTATCTCAAATACAGCCATATTATCTTCAGATAGATTTCTTTTTATAACCAGACCTTTGGATATAAAAACCTCAAGAATCCGATACACCGTTGATAAACTGATTTTTTCATCTAACTCTTTAAGCTTCAAAAAAATCAGTTCAGCTGTCACCGGTAAGTTTTCTTTCATTAATATATTATAGGTCATATTTCTTTGTTTTGTATTTTTTATGCCTTTTTCGGCAAATAGAATTTTATTTTCCTTATTTATCATATAAGTCAATCCTCAACATAAGGTGTATTTGATTAAAATGTTTTCAAATCCGGATCACCACCAAAACCGCATGCGCCTGTCAAATTAGCTATGTCTTCAACATCTCTTTCTTCAAGCTGAAAATCAAATATATCCGCATTGGCTTCTATTCTTGAGGGTGTTACTGATTTTGGTAGGGGCAAATAGCCTCTTTCCAAGCTCCATCTCAAGCAGATTTGAGCAATAGTCTTACCATATTTTTGTTCAAAGAACTGCATTTGGGGAATATCAAAAACTTTACCGGTACCTAAAGGACTGTAAGCTTCCAGTAATATATTATGTTTTCTACAAAACTCAACCGTCTCCTCTTGCAGATCTCCAGGACACAATCGAATCTGATTTACCATCGGTACTATTTTTGCCTGAGCCATAATTGCCTCTAAATGATGAGGTCTAAAGTTGCTGACACCAATCGCTTTGATCTTCCCGGCTTCATAAAGTTCCTCCATTGCCTTCCATGTTGCTGAGTTCACTTCTTCCCACTTATCCCTAAACTTAGGTGGGTTTGGCCAATGAATTAGATAGAGGTCCAAATAATCGGTATCCAAGCGCTTAAGACTTTCTTCAAAAGCCCTAAGGGTTGCTTCGTAGCCATGGTCGTCATTCCATAATTTGCTGGTGATAAATATTTCTTCTCTAGGAATGTTACTGGCCTTGATTGCTTTACCCACACTGACTTCATTGCCATATATGGCTGCAGTATCAATATGTCTATAACCCACATCCAATGCTGTTTTTACCGATGTTATCCCCACTTCATCGTTAGGTGTCTGCCATGTACCAAAGCCAACACAAGGGATTGTCACACCATTATGTAAAGTATAATAATCTGTTAAAGATTTCATTAAAATCACTCCTTTTTCATAACATCATTATAAGGATTCTATAGGATAACCATGTCTAATTATATACCAATCTGCTTCCATAAGGTATACCCTATTTTTCCTCACTGGTTTCTATCTTCTTCGGTTCTCTTTGCCCTTTTAATTTTTCGATTGGTTGAGGCTTAGAAAACAAATAGCCTTGAACAATACTAAGACTTGTTCCTTGAATCATCTCCAACTGTTCCATGGTCTCAACACCTCTTTATTGCATTGTTTCATTCTCGTTATAACATGTTTTTTAAATCTATTTCTATTTGGCAGTTTAGTCAACTCGTCATTATAAGCTAAATAGGTTAGCCTCTCTGTCTGTAAAGTAAGATTCTTTCTCGTTACCTCCATGGACGCCACCATAAGATTATAACCCTTGGTCAATTGGCCGATCTCGTCTTGAGAATTGACTTCCGGTATGGTCTGATACACTCCCTTGCTCACCCCACCCATGCCTTCTGACACCAGTATAACCGGCCGTGTCACCCGCCTAAGTATACCTGCAGCTATAACCGTTATAAGAATCATAAGACCTAAGTAAATGAAGACTAAAACAAAGAGTATGATGCGAGCTGAGGCATTAAAATCCATCTCATAGACCGTCGCCGAAACAATCCACCCCCAGTTAGGATAATAGCCTGCATAGGCAATCTTATCTGCAATTATATCTGAATGGGGTAATAACCACGAGTAATAAGTAAAACCACCACCATTTAGTCCTTTTTCTATCTGATCTCTTACGATATAATGGTTTGGATTTTTCATATCTGTAACATCTATAACATTTAAACCTTCCAAAGTCGGATGCATGATTTCCGTACCTTCTAGATCATAAATAATCATATAACCATTTTCTCCAAGATCAATTCTACCATGTAAGGTTCGGGTTCCATCTTCATTCATCGGACCCAGTAGAGCAACTTTAATATTTTCCTTTGCTTCTTCCTCTGTTGTTGCTCCAGTGCTTCTTCCTCTGTTGTTGCTCCAGCCAAGCTTTTATCATATTCTGCCTCAATAAGCTTCAAAGCCATAACCACTGCATTTTTCATGGTAACTTCACCTTTATCCTGAAGGGCCTTACATGCAATATAATACCCTGAGACCCCTATTCCAAAAGTAGCCAAAGACAACAAAACAACAAAAACCATCATCAGCTTCTTATTGAGTGAGTATTTGAATTTATTGGGTGTAGCCTTCATAGATGACCTCCATAAGATGTTATATTAATGCCTTAATTTCCTACCTTAGAACCCTTAATTATACGCATAGCAATGGAAAATAACAAGGATTACACGTATAAATTTTTTAACGTCATACAGGTTGTGGAAGGGTTTTCATGGGATCTTCTATACCCCTTCGCTGACATATATTTGATTTTTTCCAAGTTCTTTCGCCTTATACAAAGCCTGGTCCGCCAATGCAATCAGCTGCTCTTTATTAAGATCTTCACTTGGTACCAAACTTATTAAACCAATACTAATGGTTGTCCTAGGTTGTTCCTTCTCAGAATCAGCTTGGATTGGAATTTGACTAATTTCTTGCTGTATGATTTCACATAAAGCATAGGCACTCTTAGGATTGTTATCATATAGAATAATAATAAACTCATCTCCCCCATAGCGAACCGCTTTGTCTGTGCTTCGACTTAATAGTCTATGAACAGTATCTGCAACATCTACCAAGTAGTAGTCGCCTGCAATATGTCCATATCGATCATTAATATCCTTAAAGTTATCTATATCAAACATAATTAATGTCAGGTTGGTCTTTGAACGTTTTGCCAACTTTAAGAACTCATCTAATTTAAAATCCAGATACCTTCTATTGTAAAAATCTGTTAAGGCATCTTTAATCGATAGCGTTTCCAGTTCAACATTTGCAATCTCAAGCTTTTCATTGATTTTTGCTAGCTTAGAGTTTCTTCGCTTTAGTTCACTTGCCTCAATAATCTTAAAAATCCCATAAGCCAATAAAATTAACAACATAACATAAATAAAGTAGGCTATTGGTGTATTATACCAAGGTTTTTCAATAGTAAAATAGACACTTACCGGCTCTGATTTATTATAACGAATACCTTCTGCCACTACCATTAGCTGATAGTCACCAGAAGGTAAATTGGAATAAGATGCATAATCTCTCGTACCAGCATAAATCCAATCCTGATCAAAGCCAACCAACTTATATGAAAACATAATCTTATCCGGTGAATCATAGTCAAGCGCAACAAACTTAAACCCTAAAAAATTCTCTTCAGGGGCAAACTTCAACCGTGATTCGTTGTAATATGGGCGCTTTTCTTCAATGGGTTCTTGGAACAACTCAACTTCCGTAATATATAACCTTGGTGGGTTCATTTTGAATTCCGTGTATTCTTTGGGAATCACTGTAATACCGTGCACACCACCAAACATCATGCTACCATCTCTGTTTTTCAAATGTCCTTTGGAGAATTCCATACCCCCAATACCATCATCTGTTGTTAGTTTTCGAATCTCTCCTGTTATAGGATTCAAAATGGATATACCATCATAAGTAGCAATCCACAACAAGTTGTCATTACCTTCTAGCATACTAATAACCGCGTTACTTGAAAGTCCATCTTCATCTGTAAAACTAACAAAATTATGATTGAATTCATCATAGTAAGCAACACCACCATCTAGCATACCAAACCATACACGCCCAGTGGAATCTTCAAATATATCTGAGATTGAATTATTCGCCAACTGATTTTCTTCTCTTTGTCCTTTTTTAAAGACTTCAAATGACTTTGATGCTTTTTCAAGAAGATTAAGGCCATTATTAGTGCCGACCCATAGGCGACCTTTACGGTCGTGGTGGATCGTATATACAAGATTATCTGACAGGGTTTTATAATCATCATTAATAGAGCTATATTGTATGGTTTCATTGGTGTTCATATTGTAATAAAACAAACCATTGGTATAGGTTCCAATCCATAACTCATGTTCACTGACCTGTTCAATGTCATATATTCTCAAATTATTGGGTAAGATATTCCAAGGTATAAATGTATCCGTACTTGGATTATAAAATACCAGTCCTTTAGCCGTTCCTACTAGAATCCTTCCGTCTTCTAACAACTCCATGGCCATAACTTGGTTATCAATCAAGGATCCTACTTGGTTCTCCTTATACTTGTACTTGGTAATGGTCTCTGTCCTAGAGTTATACTTATTCAAACCATTATTATAAATTGCAAACCAGTAGTTGTCTTCTGCATCTTGAAATATAAAGTTAATCTTACCAATATCCATAGAATCGGGATTTTGAGGGTCATGTGAGAACTTCACATAGTCTCTTTTTCTTGGGTTCAACTTAGATATCCCACCACCGTTCGTACCAATCCACAATATACCTGAATCATCTTGAAGCATGGAGTATACTATCGGATGTACCAAAGCATGGTCATTTTCCCCATTGACAAAATGATGGGTCCTATTGTTTTTTTCAGTGGCAAATAGGCCACCACCCCAAGTGCCGACCCATAGTGTTCCATCATTTGTTTTTTCCATGCTATATACTCGGTTGTCTGAATAACTAAATGTACTCAATAGATTAAAGTCCAAATCCAAATTAACAACGCCACCATCCCAAAGTCCTAATGTTAATACATTTTCTTCAAAAGCCTTGATGACCATTACATTTGGTGATGGTAGTTCAGTCTCAATGGGAATCACTAGATCACCATCAGGGTCCATCATCAATAGACCATCATAAGTGCCAATCAACAAGCGTTCCCTCGAATCTATAAATAAAGCCCTTACAGTCTCTTTTGGAATATCATATTGCTTAACTGAACCATCTCTTGGATCCAATCGATTTAATCCGTTCATGGTTCCAAGCCATATATAACCTTCTGAATCTTTCTCTATAGCAATTATAATAGGATTAG
Source organism: Petrocella sp. (assembly GCF_059865615.1). Classification (NCBI taxonomy): domain Bacteria; kingdom Bacillati; phylum Bacillota; class Clostridia; order Lachnospirales; family Vallitaleaceae; genus Petrocella; species Petrocella sp. The sequence continues at coordinate 39,145 of NZ_JCBCDA010000113.1, forward strand.
ATAGATTATCGTCTTTTACTGTATAATTCACGAAACGATTTTCATGTATTATATAATGTGATACACCCTGATAGGTTCCAACCCATAGTTCATGTAGTTCCATGTCATAGTAAATGGTCTGAACCAGATTGTGTGCAAGTCCGTCCTCTCTAAAAGGTACGGTTTTATAAACCATAATCTCTCTACCATCAAAGCGGTTTAATCCACTTTGGGTTCCAAACCATAAAAACCCATATTTATCTTGAACCATTGATGACACTGATAAATTAGATAAACCGGATTCTCTACCCATTCTTTCAAAAAGTATACCTACATCGTCACGTATAATAGGGGCTTCCAACATCTTTGCTTGACTATCATAAGCCATGATAGATACGACTAAAACAAAAAAAAGTACTGATATAATTTCTCTATGCCAAACTTTATACAAAGTTGTCATAAAACAACCTCCATATTTTTATAGAATCTTCTTTTTTATTATCACACATTCCTTGTTATTATACAACTCATGGTAATAACCCAACTTTTCATTTATCACTAAAGGTGGGTTATTCAATTGTTGGTTAAGGTGTCAAAACTATATAGTTGAACTTTTGCGTACAATATATAGTTATGAATGCATCAACGTAATCTATATATTGTATGTAAATTTAGTGAAACTTAGTTTTGACCTTTAACCATCTTTGGCATTGTTTTGTTTTTATAAGCTATACTTCAAAGCTTTTATACCAAATATTCATAGACTCTATGCCTCCAGATATTTGATTATTATTCCATAGTGTTCCACAATACTTATACCCACTTTTCCCAAAAATCTTATTCATGCTTGCCGAGCCAGCACGGGTCATAGTATATGCTGTTTTAATACCTGCTGCCTTCATAACCGTTTCCATTTTTTTCATCATATGCATACTATAATTATATCCACGATACTTAGGTAAGATTGCAAAGTCTGTCACCTCCACGTTTTCCTCATGAAAATTAACACTACAGGCACTAACACCAACAAGTTCATCATTATATACTAGACCAAAATATAATGTCTCTTGCCCCATATTCTCTTCAATGTAAGAAGGGTCCGCAACTGGGTATGGATGGGTCTTAAATATCTGATTATAAATGTCTGCAATCTTTTTTGCATCACGTAAGTCCAATAATTTTATTTCATAATTCTCTTTTAAAGGCATAAGCTTTTTTTTGTTGTCCTTCTTCTTTTTTGCCTCCCGTATAATTGATAAAAGCTCTTCTTTGTTCTTCACATTTTTTCTATTCGGATCGGTATATTTCGCCATAAAAAAACATGCTTTTTTCCCATTATAAAATCCGGGTATTTTTGCCTCTTGATCGAAACCATGTCTGATAAATTTGATTTTCGCTGCTTTTGGGGTTTTTGCAATAATTTTACCATACTCATGGTCTTCAATCAATAAATCCAATTTATTAATAAGATAGGGGTCCAAGGCATGTTTATAGTCATCTACAAAAATCCTATCATTGTGTTGTCCATATTGAACTTTACTCCTACCCATTACAACTATTTTTTCTTGTTCTTTCACAATTTTATCTCCTTTGTTTTCTTTTCACTTTTTTCAAATGATTGGTAACTAAGCATACCACAATTTGTTCTTACTTTTTAAGTGAATAATATTGACAAAAGCACCATAACCCAAAAGAGTTAGAGTGCCTTTACATCGCTCTCGCTCATATTATCAACCGCTTTTATCAACAGTTTAGGTCATACCATCGTCCAATCAAGCCCCAGTTCTAATTCTTATTTTCATACACCTTATTTTTGCTTATAATGTCTAATATATTCCCCAAGTCTAACACTTATGGCTGCTTCTCCAACATAAAGTAGCTTATCATCTTTATAAATCTTTTCATTGCTTGACGGTGATAATAAAATATTTCCATCTCTTTTTATGCCAACAATCGTAGCACCTGTATTTGTCCAAAAATCAAGTTCTTGTATGCTTTTTCCAATGACTTCTGAAGCCATATTAATGCTATATTCATGAACAGTTATATGCTCACTATGATTAAATCGACTTGTATAATCTATGATTGCATTCATTGTTTCATTCATTTTGTCTTCTATCACTTCTCGTTTTTGCATTAATTCTATTAATTCATCTTTTAATTCATTAACTGAAGAACGAATTCTATATCTCTCAATAAACTCTAAGGCCCTGTCAACAGACGCTACATATATGCCATTTCCATGTTTTACCTCAACGATATCCATATCCGATAAAAGTCGCATCGCCTTTCTAATGGTTTCAGGCGATACATTGTATTCTCCCGCCAGTGTGGATCTTCCACTGATTTTTGCTTGTTTTTTTATATCTTCACGACTGATTCGAGCAGCTACGTCCACAGCTACTTGCATATAAATCGGTGTAGAGTTTCTTTTTGCCATGGTTCACCTTCCTTACAACTTAATAATCATCTTCGCAAAAAGAGACAACTTTATTGTTTAATAAGATTGTCTCTATTTTTGTATCATTATACCTCAGGTATTTTGTTTTGTCAAATCCTATGCTGGTTTCACAGTCACGCTCTCATTGCTATTTGTTTTTCCAACTCCGGATAGGGCATGGGCTTTGCAAAATGATACCCTTGTCCAAACTGACAACCCATGTCATGGAGTAAAACGCCTTGTGCTTCATGTTCAATACCTTCTGCCACTGTTACAATACCCAATGCTTCTGTCAAACTTAATAATTGTTTCACAATAATATAGCCTTTGTCTTTATCCAGTATATCATCAATATATGATTTATCTATTTTCAACACATCAAAAGGAAACATACTCAAGTAATTTAGAGAGGAGTACCTCGTACCAAAATCATCTAAGGACACAGAAAACCCAATTGTTTTTAGTTGTGACATGACTTCTTTGGCCTTCGTCATGTTTTTTATAATTGAATGCTCTGTTATTTCAAAAGAAATTCGTTTCGTATTAATCTTATAGAGATCGACCATTTCTACAAGATATGGTATAAATTTTGATGAGTTAAAGGTTTGAGTTGATATGTTGATAGAAAGATTAAGATTACTAAAAATCTCATGTTCCGCAGATATACGCAAAAAAGCTTTTTCAATGACCCATCGATCAATTCTTAGTATTTGCCCTGTTTGTTCTGCAAACTCAATGAGCTTACCAATGTTCATATCTTTATGAGTGGTACCCTGCCACCTGAGTAATACCTCACAGGCATTAAAAGTTCTTTCTTTTAAATTGAATATAGGTTGATAATATAACTCAAACGCATTTTCTAACAAGGCAATGTTGATTTTCTTTTCAAGGCCTGCACGAAAAAAAACTTCCTCTAATAGTTCTTGACTGTAGAATTCATAACGGCCTCTACCATTGGCTTTTGCCTTATACAAGGCAATATCAAGTTGTTTTAATACTTCTGATACGTTTTTTTGACTCATAAGGCTGGTTACAACACCAACACTTAATGTCATCTGGTATTCTACTTCCACAAGTTCCCATTTACGATTGGATAAATTCAAAATATACTCCAGCATTTTTTGAATCTTTTCTTCATCTACAGTTTCTTGAATAATCAAAAAACCATCGCCTTGCCACCTGTAAGCATGGGATAACTCCAAAAAATTAAGTGTTTTGGATAACGCGACTAAGAACAGGTCACCGTAATCATGGCCGTGTATATCATTTAAGTCTTTAAAAAAATCAATATTTATATAATACACAGTATATGGCTTTTTCTCTTCTATGAGCGTTTCAATTTTTGCATCAAAAACCACACGATTATCTAGCCCTGTAACAAAGTCTTTTGTGGCCATCTCAATCAATTTTTGTTGTTGTTTATGTTCATCTGTCACATCGATGCCAAAGGATACAATTAGGGGCTCTTCATTTTTAGCTTCCATTAAGACATCGTTCCAAATCATATCCTTTACACTTCCGTCTTTTGCTCGCATTCGTGTCTCATAATTAATTAGTTGCTTCTTTTTATAAAGTAGGTTTATAAATGTTGATAGGTCAAAGTCCTCTTTGCTTGTTCTTGTATATTCAATCCAATTTTCTCCAACAAAGCTCTCATCATAACCTAACACTTCATAATAATGTTTGTTTAAATCTACAACTACTCCAGTGGTTCTCCAGATCATAATAGCCGCATTACTATTGTTATATAATAAGTCGAAATATTTTTTTTGTTTCTGAAGCTCTAGATTCATTTTATCCAGGCTTCTAACTTTTTCTACCAACTCATCATCAATGGCTATAAGTTCTTCTGAAGTAGCCAACAATTCTTCATTCTTATCTTGTATTTTTTGGTTTAATTGAAATATTCTATTATTATTAAGGGACGCAAAATAATAAAACAATATGCTGGTCATTGCTACATAGAACCATCCTTTATAAAGCTGCATCTCTTGATAAACCCGATGGTCTTGAACCAAGATACCAAGGATGCCGTCTGAAAAAAGAATCCATAACACACCAATAATTGTATAAACAAGGGTAATCCTCCAAGGGTTATACTCTTTTTTGGATATATGAGTGATTTCCTGATGATTCAGCAATTTTTTATGTACATGATCCAGTTTTTTTTCCAATTGTACACCTCTTAAATTTTGTCATCTATTGCTTGTTTTATAGAGCATTTTAGTTTAAAGCATTTAGTCTGCCTAAAGTTATTTCCATTATCTACATTCATACGAATATAATAAGATTAAGTTACCATTTCTTTTCATCTTACAAAGTTAAGTCTTTTAGGAGATAAACATCTACAAGGGTTCCTTTTTCAAAACTTCCTTTTTCAAGAGGTATTTTAATATAACCACTGGCTTTTGATAGTAAAGTCATCATGCCGGATTTTCCATTAAGCGGAAGGGCCTTCCATACGGTGTTTTCTCTGCTTAATCGAACCATTTGGTATGTTTCTCTACTTGGTGCAGCGTAAACATTATCGGTAAGTACCGCCTGAATCCGAATCACCTCTTGATGGTTCTTTTGAATGGTCAAAAAGTATTTCTTAACAAACAGACTAAATGTGACCAATGCTGATGCTGGATGACCTGGAAGTCCAACTACAAGTTTACCATCTATTTGTCCAAAAATCGTTGGTCTACCGGGTTTTATGGCTATACCATGTGCCCAAATACGACTGTACTCAAAAGATTCTATAACCTGTCTTGTATAATCCTTAGTTCCTACAGAACTACCACCGGATATTAATACTATGTCACTTATCTGCATACATTCTTTAAGAGCTTTTCTGATCAGTTCAAAATTATCTTTTACTATCAAGCGTTCTTCAACTTCACCACCTAATTGCCTAATCAATCCACCTAGAGCATAACTGTTAACTTCTCTTATTTGCCCTAATGACTGTTTTTCATGAAGATCAATAATTTCATCGCCTGTAGAAATAATAGAAAAAACTGGCTTAGTATAAACTTCTATTTGTTCAACACCCATTGAAGCAAAAAGCCCTAAGTCATATGCAGTTATTCTCTTTCCTGCTTTAATATAGGTTTCATCTTTGGATAAATCGTCACCGGTATAACTAATGTTCTCACCTTTTTGTATAGATTTATTGACAAGTATGGTTTCACTGTCAAGCTTTCTGGTATATTCGACCATGACCATGCCTTCGGCTTTTTCTGGTATCATACCACCTGTAGGTACATAAACAGTCTGGCCTTTTGTTAACACCTCAGTTACAACTTCACCCATCACGACTTCACAAACCAACTTAAGTAGTCTTGGTTCATCTTCAGTCGCAGTCATGAGATCTGCTATTCTAACTGCATAACCATCAACCGTTGAGCGATTAAATTGTGGTAAATCAACTATGGCCTTGTAATCTATAGCAACAATACGATCAATGGCATCTACAAGTGCTACCATTTCAGTTTTCATTTCATAGTTATTTGCTAACTCTTTTATAATTTGAACCGCTTCGTTCACAGATATCGCATTAAAAAAATCCATAGCCATCTCTTTTCTTTTTATTTTGGGTTTTCACCACATTCGAATGTATCACCTACAAGAATTTGCAAACCATGATGCAAGGGTTCTAAGATAAAAGTTAAGGATTCTTTGACAGCTTTGGGGCTTCCCGGTAGGTTAACAATGAGTGTGTTGCCGCGAATACCTGAAACACCTCTTGAAAGCATGGCTTTTGGTGTTATATTCAAGCTGTTATGGCGAATAGCCTCTGCAATACCCGGTGCTTCTTTCTCAATAATATTCATCGTAGCTTCCGGCGTCACATCCCGTTGACTGAATCCGGTCCCACCTGTCGTTAAGATTAAATTGATTTTTAACTCATCCGCCATAAAAACCATCTCATTGGATAACCCGATTGCATCATCCGGCAACATAATGTATTTCAGCACCTTATAACCTGCTTCAGTCATGATTTCTTCTATCAACTTACCACTAAGATCTATACGTTCACCTTTGGCGCCTTTGTCGCTTGCTGTTATAATCCCCACTGAATACATACGATTCCTCCCAGTCTAAGACATAATTACAAGATCAAAACTAAGTTTCACTAATTTCACATATATAGTATATGAACGTTCAACTATATCGTTTTTGATGCCTTTACCACACATAATGATTCAATATTATCTACTACTCATTATTTTACGCTAGACACAATCATATTACAAGACATATGCGTGTTTTATTCCTATAATACTCATATTTAAACAAAGCCACACCTAAAGGCATGACATTGTTTAAAATATAAGTTTTCGCTTTATTCTTAACATATGATAAGCTATACTTAAAGTAATTGTTTATGAATGGAGGCTGTATCTATGCAAACCACCTATTTCCCTTTACAAGACATGACATCCAGTTCATTACCTATTTATTTATCCAGTTTAGGGTATGACTATATAGAAGGACACATGCATAGACCTGATGGTTTTGGACGTTATCAATGGGTGCATACCACTAATGGTGAAGGTGAGCTTTCTTTAAATGGAAGATCATACAGCCTGCCAGTTGGACATGGAATGTTCTTATATCCGAATGTTCCTCATACTTATTACCCTAAATCAGCGCAGTGGACCACAGAGTGGTTAAGCTTTGACGGCAAAGATATTGCACAGCTCATAGACGCCATTGGTTTTCATTCAAGTGGTGTTTATCAATTGGAACACCTTGATCAGTTTAAAATGCTTTTAAGAGAAGGCTATCGATTGGCTACTTCTACTAATCAATATAGCTCACTAGATTTGTCATCATTTCTATATAGTTTCCTTATTGAGTTGATAAAAAATATAAAACCCTTACATAAGACTTCTAGATCAAATCAGTATGACAAGTTACAACCTATTCTACTATATCTTGAAGTTTATTATTCACAACCTATTGTACTTGAAACTTTAGCAGACCTGATTCATGTAAGCCCTCAATACCTTTGTACTTTATTCAAAAAAGTCTTTAATACAAGACCATCTGTCTATCTAAACCACCTTAGGATTAATAAAGCTAAAGAAATGATGCTAACTCAGCCTCACAAAAGCATTGCCCAAATTGCAAAAGAAGTCGGAATAGAAAGCCCTAGCTATTTCAGTGCCTTGTTTAAAAAGCATGAAAAAAGGACACCCAATGATTTCATATCCTTACATAGGCCGCAATATGATTAATTCTTTTACCTCTGTATCAACGTTTTTTTAATATCGGAAGCAAAAAGAAAAAGCAAGCCACAAAAAAACACCTACCTGTCTCTGAATTATATGCTGCCTATCTTCTTTAATGGTGCGATTCTAAATAAAGCTTTCCCTTCGATTTGTCGTGCTGAAACCAAACCAAAATGACGACTGTCTCGGCTAACATCTCTGTTGTCTCCCAATAGGAAATAATAGCCTTCGGATAGAGTAAGTGGATACTGAATGATGCTTGGAAAGGTTAAGTCCTCAGTATAGTTTTCGTCTAATAGGGTGCCATTAACGAAGACATACCCATCCTTTATGTCAATACTATCTCCCGGAATACCAATGACACGCTTAACCAAACGCATCCGCTTTGAATTGCCGGTGAATTTTGCAATCATATCTTCGTAAAGCACGTTAATCTTCTTAAAAAAGTTGTCTGTGACATACTCATTTTCAACAAATACGACAATATCTCCTTGCTTTGGTGCTTCAAAAATCATGCTAATTTTTTCGATGACTAGAACATCGTTTTCCATCAGAGTGGTTTCCATTGAGCTTTGCTTAACCGTAGAAAATGTAAAGACCAATGTATTTAGTAACGTGGTAATCACCAAAACAAAAAACAGGAGCTTTAAGTAATCAATAATCTCTATTACAATTTTGTTTTTCATATGCTTTTCCTTCCTACTTAATCAGCATTGCATCCCCAAAGCTAAAAAATCTATAAGAAGATTTTATGGCCGCTTCATATGCTTCAAGAATAAAGTCTCGTCCTGCCAAAGCACTTACAAGCATGATTAGAGTCGACTCCGGTAAATGAAAGTTCGTTATTAATGCGTCAACAATTTTAAATGAATAACCGGGGTAAATAAATATATCTGTCCAACCACTGCTTTTTCTAATAATTCCGTCCTCATTAGCCACCGATTCTAAGGTTCTGGAACTTGTTGTACCTACTGCAATGATTCTACCGCCCTTTTTCTTAGCCAAATTAATTTTTTCTGCTTCTTCCTCTTCAATAAAGTAATATTCCGAATGCATGTCATGTTCCAGTACATTCTCAACCTTTACCGGTCTAAATGTCCCCAGCCCCACATGCAAGGTAATATAAGCTATTGCTATACCCTTTTCTTCAATTTTCTTCATCAAATCATAGGTAAAATGTAACCCTGCAGTAGGTGCCGCTGCTGAACCACTATGCTTAGAATAGACGGTTTGATATCTTTCTTTATCCTCTAACTGTTTTGTGATATATGGGGGAAGTGGCATTTGACCAAGTTGATCTAGGACTTCCTCGAAAATGCCTTCGTATGACATAGATACCAATCTATTGCCACCATCCATAATCTCCAGCACTTCTGCTTGAATCATACCGTTTCCAAACTCTATAAGATCACCTACTTTTGCCTTTTTCCCTGGCTTCACCATAACTTCCCACTGATTCTGCTTTTTTCTACTTAAAAGTAAAAATTCCACTTTACCATGGGTGTCAGGTTTTTCTCCTATCAGTCTCGCCGGCATGACCCTTGTATTGTTAAGTACTAAGCAATCTCCTGAATAAAGTTCATCTAATAGGTCTGTAAATTTTTTATGTTCTATAGAATGATGTTTTCGGTCCAGTACCATGAGTTTTGAACCTGACCGATCTTCTAAAGGTTCTTGTGCAATTAATTCTTGTGGTAATTTAAAAGAAAAGTTACTTAACTTCATCGTATACTCCTTAATTTTAATACATCATTTTTACACTGCCTCTCATTATATAAAAAAAGACTTAAGGCGTCAACTGAATTAGATTTTAAGAGGATTTATTTAAGAAAACTAAGTTATATAAATTTTTAATGTAGAAATAATAAGAATACCCTTACATTATTTCTAAGTTTGTAGTAAAATATCAATATATACTTATTACTCAACTTCCCACCTGTAGAATCTCATTAGGCAAAGTTGAGTTGTTTGTGGCCGTGGTATTATTATTACCGTTCACCTCTACTACATGCAATAAAATTTAATCAAGGATAGCATTTCATTTATTTTAGATTTTCATAGAAACGGAGTTGATCATGAATGTATCAATTGTCCCATCTCGTTAAACAGAAAATATTAGATCTACCGCTCATCGAATCTCTCGCAAAGACACTGTATTATGGTACAGGACTGTCGTTAACGGTTATAGATCAAAGCCACAATAAGATTTTCTCTCATGGCCCAAATGCCCATGTGGATGATTTTCTGGAAGATATCTTTCACCCTTTTGTTGGGTTTGTGAAGGATACCATTAAAAATCATGGTAACGGTGTCTACACTTATGATTCTGATTATGCTTTATCATATCTTGTCACTGTTGTCGCAGATTCATCTAGCTATTATGGTTCAATATTACTCGGTCCATTCCTGAATAAAGAGGTTAACGAACACTTAATAAACGAAGTCATGCACGAACAGAACTTTTCCATGTCTAAACGCGAACAGCTCAAAGATCTTTTCAATCTAATACCTATTCTCAGCTCTTCGCGAAACTATTACATTCAGCAGTTAGTAGCCGCTATTGTTACCAACCCACACGTGGTTGATTTATACCCTGAGGCACATCTTACCGAGCTAACAGAAGAGATGGCCGATACTTTTGATCACACTATTGAAATTGAAAAAAGTGATCACAATCATGCTCTTGAGGTTCTTTTTCTAACTAAAGTTCAAATCGGTGACATTGAAAAAGTTATTGATTTATACAATGAGCATATCAAGGCTCAATACTTTAGTCAAACTTCACCAAATCATCTTAGAAATTCAAAGAACAAGGCTATTGCGTTTTCGACTTTACTTTCAAGAACTATTATAACCGGTGGGGTTGAAGCTGAAAAATCCTTATCTTTAGCTGAATACTATGCTCAAAAAATAGAACATTCTCATAATTTTGAAGAACTCATCGATATCATCGAACGAATGATTATCAAATATACCAACAGTGTCTTACAATTATCTAATATAAACCATGTTAGTGTCATCAAAAATGCTTCAAAATTTGTCCACCTACATCTTTCAGAACCTATACGACTCAATGATGTAGCTAATTATGTCAATCTCTCACCTAATTATTTTTCATCCTTATTTAAGAGAGAAATGAACCTTTCCTTTGCTGACTACGTTAATCAGACTCGTGTCAAAGAGAGTCAGTATTTACTTGAAACGACCAACTACTCTATTTTAGATATTGCCATTTCAGTCGGCTACAACAATCAGAATTATTTTACAACCATTTTCAGAAAATTCACAGGTATAACACCTAAGCAGTATAGAATGAGAAGTGCGAAGTAATCGTAAAAATAATACTTAAAAAAAGAAGTACAAAAGACTGACTCAGATTAAATTTCTATTTGAGTCAGATTTTTTTGTATTATAGTAGGTCCCATGAAAACCTTTCCACAGTCTGTATGATTACGGCCTACTGTTTGCTTCAGCGCGTCATATAGTAATTTACGCATATTCTAACCGAATGAGTCGAAGAAAAGCTGTGTGTTACATCTACGATTATAGCCTAGAACCAAAGTCAAAGCGTTATTTTGCAAAACACCTTTATTTCACTTTAGCACCTTTATAGTAATATTCCAATATATCCTTATAAGTGTAACCTGCCAGTGCCATCCCTTTTGCCCCGGACTGACTCATACCGACACCATGTCCATAACCAACACCAGCTAAGATAAATTTACCGGTTTCCCCCGAAATCATAGGTTGATTAATGATATTATCTGCACTCATAACAATAACTTGTTCCTTCTTACCAAGAATTTTTTCGGATTTTCCACTACTATTCATAACATAAGCATTATTGTAGTCCACTACGCCAATGTAATCCTTCCTAGAAATAACCGAGTGTTTTAGAAAAGGTACATCCATTGGCTTTATTAAGGTGAATTTACGACTATCCATGCCCAACCACTGGCGCATGGTTTCTTTTTTCAGAATATATGTACCTCCACTACCTATCACTTTTAATTCAAGGACCCTTCCTGCATTAGTATAACCCATCGTCTCAAGATCTAGGACTGTACCTATTGTTATATCTCTTTTAATCAAGGCACTTTCTATTTCTGCAGGTGTATACATCTTAATCCAAGGTGGTCTAGCTGGTTCTGTTTCATAAAGATCCGGCATACTTTTTAAATATGGTACAGCTGCTGACCATACATGCTCACTGGCTTCTGTACGTCCGCCGCTTGTCGAAAAAAAGTAAGCAGGTATGACAGTTCCATCATAATAAATCATTTTTCCTCTTGTGCCATCCACTGCGACCGTTACCCTTTTATCTTCAACACCATAGCCTTTATATACTTGTGAATTCACTGTATCATCTAAAGCATAAGGTTCATTGGGGAATTTTTTTGCAACCGTAACATAATAGATTGCAAAGGTACGTGCTGCAACTGCTTGTGCCTTAATGCTTTCTATCGGCCATGATGCATAGATTTCCGAAGCGACAACACTATAGAGGTAGTCTTCAATATCAACGATATTGACTGCCAGTAGTCTATCTTTACCATAACGGCCAATCTCTATCTTGCCTCGGTAAGTCCCTTTACCAAGATTAAGAACAGATGTATCACTTATCTTATCCTTGGTGCCTATAACCACCTTATCCAAACTGTTATCAAAAACTATTCCTTCAACCTGGTCATAAGTCATGATTATCCGTTCATTATTATGAGGTGCCTCTAAGAAGTTAGTATCATATACTGTATTTATTTGATCCAGTGTCATTTGAACGTCTACTGTTTCAACATAAACTTTCCATGTATTGATATCCAATAAAGAGGGATAAGCGGTAAATCCATCTGCCTTTAGTTGATCTGACTTAGCCTTAGCATCCTCGTAATCCTTATAATTCTCATCTGACATTAGATAGGTCGCTATTGAAGGCCTATAAGTAAACATCTGGCCTGGTGAAATAATCGTGGTTTCCGGCATCCAAGTGCCTTTTTTATAGAATCCAGGTACTATCGATTTATTAAATACTTGTATATTGTCCTGGTCTTTAAACTGAGTCACCAAACCAACCCTTAAAGTGTCAAAATCTGCGTCTTTTTCATTTGCACTTATTTCTATAATACTCATAAAAATCATCAAAAAAGAAATCATAATGATAATATGGCTTTTTTCCTTGAGTATTGTTAATTTTTCTTTAACCAAATACTTTTTTCTAATCATAAGAAACCCCTTTATAATAATGATATCTCTCATTATTATAAAGGGGTTTACTTAAAAAAGCTAGTCAATATAAGCCTATTTTCTTAAAGTGGCACCTAGTTCATTCTTAAGACCTTTCAAAATCTTTTCCATGGTTTTACTGATTTCCTTTTCTTGTAGGGTACGATCAGCCGCTCTAAAGGACAAGGCATATGCCACTGATTTATAGCCTGCTTCAATCTGTTTGCCTTTGTAGACATCAAATAATTCTAATTTTTCAAGCATTTTTCCCGAGCGTGCTCGAATGACTTCTTCAATGGCACCTACCAATATTTCTTCTTTTACTAGCATGGCCACATCCCTGTTAACCGCTGGATATCTAGGTACCGGCGTGTATTTATGGTCTAATGATGCTTCATCTATTAAATCTTTCATATCAATGACAGCAATATATGCTTTTTCATGAATATCATAAGCATCCAATACATCCGGATGCACCTCACCAATATAACCTATTTCTTTATTTTTCATTATGACTTTGGCTTTACGTCCGGGGTGAAGGTAAGAGACCTCGATGCTCGGATCCCATTTTGCATGCTTAAGACAATTGAAGGCTTCAAATAAGGTCTCCAGAATTCCTTTTAGTTTGAAGAAATCACAATCACCATACATACCAATTGTCAACTTCTGTGACTCTTTTGGCAATTCTTTAAGAGGTATGACTTTTGGTTCATAGATGGTGCCGATTTCATATAAACCAACCTTTTCGTTTCGTTTGGCATAATTATTAGATAGAGCTTGTAGCATACCATTAACCGTTGTAGTTCGCATGATACTAAAATCTTCTCCAAGTGGGTTATCAATCTTCACCGCTAACCTAAGATGGCTATCCAGACCAAGATTTAGCTTTTCATATACTTTCGGCGACTCAAAAGAATAGGTCATAGCTTCATTAAGACTGCAGTCTTCCATGATTTGCCTTGTTAGGTCTTCCATTCTTTGAGTGAAGCTTTTTTTGCCAACCGTTGGTGTTCCAGTTGCTAAGGTTGTCGGTAGACGGTCATAACCATAAAGCCTTGCCACTTCCTCAGCCAGGTCTGCCTCACATTCGATATCAGCTCTAAATGTAGGTGCTAAGATTTCTTTTTGATCTTCGTCAACCACAAACTCCAAACGTTTGAAATAAGTTACCATTTCTTTTTCAGAAATATCCGTACCCAGTAGTCTATTTATGTTTCCAACATTATATGCCACTTTATTTGGCTTTCTTTCACTCTTATTAATATCTATAATACCTGCCATAACACGACCGGCACCTATCATTTCTGCCAATTGACAGGCACGTTCCATAGCTATCAATGCCGTATTCGGATCTAGGTGCTTTTCGAATTTCGTGGACGCATCCGTTCTTAGTCCGATTTTTTTCGAAGTTTTTCTAATACTGGCCGGATCAAAGTTGGCTGCTTCAAGTAGAATCATACCTGTATGGTCTTTAACCTTTGAACCTTCGCCACCCATAACACCAGCCACACCAATAACTTCTTCTTCACCGGCTATGACTAACATGGTGTTATCTAATTCTCTTTCTTCACCGTCAAGAGTCATCATTTTTTCTTTGTCATTTGCACGCCTTACAATAATTTTCCCATGTATAAGCTCTTCTAGGTCATAAGCATGCATCGGTTGGCCCATCTCAACCATGACAAAATTGGTTATGTCTACTAAGTTATTGATGGGTCGAATTCCTACAGACCTTAACCTGTCTTGCATCCATTTTGGTGAAGGCTTTATATCCACATCTACTAAGATTTTTGCAATAAATCTAGGGCATAGGTCGCTGGCTATCACTTCAACAGAAGCATGCTGATTCATATCACCTGCCACTTCGTTATACTGTATTTTGGGATAATGAAAATCTGTATTTAAGGTTGCTGCTGCTTCTCTTGCTATGCCAAGTAAACTAAAACAATCTGGACGGTTCGAAGTAATCTCAAACTCAACAATGGCATCACCCAGTCCAAATATAGGTTTTGCATCACTACCTAATTGATAGTCGCCTTTAATAACATAGATACCGTATTCCGGTGCATCTGGAAAATGTTCCGGGTTCAATCCCAGTTCTTCTAATGAGCACATCATACCATTGGAGGCTATTCCTCTAAGTTTGCCTTCCTTGATTTTTAAGCCTTCTGCCAGATTTGCTCCTGGAAGGGCAACCGGCACCAAATCACCAACCTTCATATTTTGTGCACCTGTTACAATCTGAATGCTTTTTTCTCCCACATCCACTTGGGTAACAACTAACTTATCTGCATCCGGATGCTTTATGATTTCAAGCACCTTACCAACAACCACATCCGTTATGGCTTCTCCCTTTTTTTCTATACGATCCACATTCGAGCCGGACATGGTCATCTTGTCCGCGAATGTCTGTACATCACAATCTATTGTTACATATTCTTTTAACCAATTCATTGATACATTCATAATCCGCTACTCCTTTCTGTCCACCTCATTAAAACTGCTTTAAAAATCGAATGTCATTTTCGTAAAAAAGTCTCAGATCCTCAATGCCGTACCTTAACATGGTTATACGCTCAAGTCCCATACCAAAAGCAAACCCACTATATTTAGTTGAATCAATGCCTGACATCTCAAGGACTTTAGGATGTACCATACCGCAACCCAGGATTTCTATCCATCCCGATCCTTTACATATGTTACAGCCTGTACCGCCACATTTGAAACAGGATACATCTACCTCAGCACTGGGTTCAGTAAAAGGAAAATAATGAGGTCTAAACCGTACTTTTACATCTTCTCCATATAATTCTTTGACGAATTCCGCTAATGCGCCCTTAAGATCTGCCATGGTAATATGCTCATCAACAACCAAACCTTCTACCTGATGAAACATAGGGGAGTGAGTTGCATCTACCTCATCTGAACGGTATACTCTACCCGGAGCAATGACACGAATAGGTGGTTTTTCATGTTCCATGACATGCACTTGTGTCGGTGATGTTGATGTTCTAAGTACAAAATTTTTATCTATATAGAAGGTATCTTGTTCATCTCTAGCAGGATGATCTTCCGGTATATTCAAAGCTTTAAAATTATAATAGTCTTCTTCAATTTCCGGACCCTTTGCTATCTGATAGCCCATACCTATAAAAATGTTTTTCAAATCTTCAAGGACAATATGCATAGGGTGACGATGTCCTAGGACCTTTTTGTTTGAAGGCATGGTAACGTCAATAATTTCTTCCTTAAGTTGTTGATCTCTAGCTTTTGACACTAGACTGTTTTTAGCGGTTTCAATGGCTGTCTCAATATCCGCTCTCACCTCATTCACCAAGGCTCCAATCATAGGACGATCTTTGGGTGCAACATCTTTCATTCCTTTAAGTATAGATGTCAATTCTCCTTTTTTCCCTAGAATGTTAATGCGAACCTCTTCAAGTGCCTTTAAGTCAGCTACGTTACTTAGACTTTTTACAACTTTGATTTTAATTGCTTCCAGCTGTTCTTTCATAAGGACTCCTTTCGTTTTTCCGTGTATGATTTTTCACAATAAAAAAAATCCATCCCTAACAAGGGACCGATTCTATCGGCGGTACCACCCTAATTCCTACAATAGCAGGCACTTTGGACGCTTAACGTGCGTTACCGGCATGGCCTACTTGATTCAGTCATGCAGCTCAAGTGGGAAATTCAATCATCGGCCGAACCTATAAGTGCTCACAGCCTAAGACACCTATTCTCTAAAGGAAACCGATCATCTACTAAGAACCGAAAGTTAAGGTTCCAAACACCGTCATCGCTTTTACAGTTGACTATATTGTAACATATTTGACCTAACTGTCAAGAATTAAGTGACCAAACTGTCAAAAAGTATTAAGTGACCAAACCGTCAAAAAGTTTCCTTTAGAAATGACAGTTTGGTCACTTGTAGTCTTTATAGTATGCCCTTTTGATACATTCCGAGTAATATCTTAAGGTTGTTGATGTCCTCTTTTAGTTTTTTTCCTATATCCGTTTCACCAACCAATACCCTATGATCAGCTTTATGTATAATACTAATCTCAGATATTAGGTCAACGTTATGGTCAATAGCTTCTTTGGTGGAATCAAAGGGCTCATGGGTTGCTAATAAAAGACCGTGAGAATTATAGATTAAGGTATAGCCGGCTATATTCGTAACAGGTTGATAGGCTTTTGATAACCCACCGTCTATGACAATAAGTTTACCATCTGCTTTAACCGGCGACTCGCCTTTTCCAACTTGGACCGGAACATGGCCATTCACAATTCGGGATACTTTTTTATTCATTCTAAATTCATCAAAAACTCTATCACAATAATCCGGACTGAAGTAATGTTTATAATAGGGATTTTTATACTCTTTATGCGTTATGCTATCTTTAATAAAATATCTCTCAAAAGTTTTCATCACACTTTTACCAAATAGAGATGAGTACTGCCCCATCCACAAATAGTAAAAAATATCGATGTCATAATCGTCCACCGCTTCAAACCTTCTTGCATAACTACTTCTTAGCATTTTTTCATAATAATCCAACAGAGCTTTTCCTGAGTAGGTACCACCATCTAAAGTTACTCTTGAAAATGTACCATCGTCATCCGTTGGAATACAACCATGAAAGAGCAAATTATTATTATAATTCAAGTAGATACTGCCTTTTAACATCATAAAATCAATATGTGCTTTTAGTTTTTCATTTGTCATAAAGGAAGTTTTTAACTTAAGTATAATTTCCATTTCTTCATTCGACAACTCATAGGGATGCTTAGGGTCTATGGTTGAAGAACCAAACCAGTCCAGTTTATAAGTTTCTCCATCTAAATTGATGGTGTCATTATCATAATCAATGAAATTAAGTAGCAATCGATTCTGAATATTATACTCTGGATGTCGCATTATAAAATGACCTTCTAATTTGAACATGATGATAGATATTGCTTTATGCATCTGTCCAATTAACAGAGCATCTTTTTGATTTAACTCACTAATCACTTTGGGCATAAACGACGGTTCAACATATTTATACGTCTGCATGGCGAACTTGGCCAAAGGTAACAAGTTAATACCATAATTCTCTTCTAATAATTCATGATTGCCATAACGCATGCTTATCCTTATAACATTGGCGATACAGGGTAAGGATCCTGCATAGGCACCCATCCACACAATGTCGTGATTTCCCCACTGCATATCGATTGAATGGTACTTCATTAATGTATCTAGAATAATGTGAGCACCGGGGCCTCTGTCGTAAATATCTCCTATTATATGAAGATGGTCAATGGCAAATCTTTGAATCAATTCACTAATAGCAATAACAAATGGCTCTACTTGACCGACTTCTATTATGGTGCTTAAAATACTGTCATAATAAGCTTGTTTGTTTTCCACATTATCCTGTTCATGCAAAAGTTCTTCAAGTATATATTCAAAGCCTTTGGGAAGGGCTTTTCTGACTTTTGATCTTGTGTATTTAGAAGATGCCTCTCGGCACACACTAACCAATTGCTTCAATGTTTGATGGTACCAACCGTCATCCACTTTATTCTTACTTTGCTTCATATGAAATAAAGTTTCTTTTGGATAATAAATCAAACTGGCAAATTTTTTTATTTCTTCTTCAGTTAATACGTCACCAAAGATTTCTTCAACTTTACGTCGTACCACACCCGAACCGTTTTTTAGGATATGAACAAAAGCCTCATGTTCACCATGGACATCTGACAAAAAATGTTCGGTCCCTTTAGGCAAATTTGTAATGGCCTCAAGATTAATAATCTCACGGCTAACATCCTGTATAGTAGGAAATTGACGACTTAATAACTCATAATATTTCTTTTTCTCTTTTGATAAAAATATATCTTGCATAAAAACCCTCCTTTTATTGGTGCATAAAGCACCTTCAAAAAAACAATCTTATACTTGCCTAGAACCGTCATAAGTTAGAATAGGTTTATATAAATCAGGTCGACGATCTCTAAAAATCCCCCATTCAATACGTTGTTTTTCGTATTCTTCCAAATCAAATTCGGCTAGTAGAATGGTTTCTTCATCACGTGAAGCTTCTGCAAGCTTATTTCCAGTTGCGTCTGTTATAAATGAAGATCCATAAAAGATAATCGAGGATCCATCCTCTTTTTCTTCCCCAATACGGTTAGAGGCAATCACAGGTATAAGATTGCAAGCCGAATGCCCAATCATACAACGTTGCCAATGGTCTTTTGAATCGACTTCCGGGCTATGAGGCTCTGAACCGATGGCTGTAGGATAAAAGAGCATTTCTGCACCCATTAGAGCCATAATTCTAGCCGCTTCCGGAAACCATTGATCCCAGCAAATACCAACACCGATAACACCGTATTTCGTCGACCATACTTTAAATCCTGTGTCACCTTGATTAAAATAGTATTTTTCTTCATAGCCCGGGCCATCAGGGATATGGCTTTTTCTATAAATCCCCAATACTTCACCGGTTGCATCAATGATAGCAATCGCGTTATATCTTGCATTGTTCTTTTTTTCATAGAAACTAATCGGTAAAACCACCTCAAGTTCTTTGGCCAAGACTCTAAAGTGTTTGATGGCCATATTTCCTTCAACGGTTGAGGCATATTCGTAATATTTCGGTGCTTCAATTTGACAAAAATATGGTGTCTCAAATAATTCTTGAATTAAAATGATTTTTGCACCCTTTGATGCTGCTTCTCTCACCAATCTATCCGCTTTAATTATGTTTTCCTTTTTATCCGACGTACAGCGCATTTGTGTTGCTGCAACAATGACTTTTCTCATAGCGAACCCTCCTTCATTTCACTTGTTGCTTTTGAGGCATTTGTTGGGTGATACAATGCACATTGCCACCTTCTGTTATCAGTGACATACCATCCACAGTTACTACTTCTCTGTCAAAAAAAACTGTCTCTAAAATACATTTCGCCTTATCATCTGTGTCTGTGGCATCCCCTCCAAACACCGGCAAAATAATAGCCTTATTGACTATATAAAAATTCAAATAACTAAGAGTTAAGCGTTTATTTTTATAGTAACGCGGTGGGGGCGTTGGTAGCTCTATGATTTCCAGTATTCTTGATTTTGCGTCTTTGGTATGTTTCAACACTTCTCTTGCTTTTTGAGTGATTTCATAATTAGGATCCTTCGGGTTATCACATGCTTGTAATAAAACTGTGCCAGGTTTTGCAAAGCAGGCAATGTTATCAATATGCCCATCGGTTTCATCACCATATAGTCCCTGATCCAACCAAATAATTTTAGATATATTCAAGTGTTTTTTTATCATTTGTTCTATAGCTGTCTGATTTAACTCCGGATTCCGATTGGGATTAAGAAGACATTCTCTGGTTGTTAGTAGTGTACCTTGACCGTCTACATGAATAGATCCCCCTTCTAATACCAAGGGCACCTCTATACATGGTACCTCCAGTAGATTCAACAATGCTGGTGCTAGCTTATCATCCAACTCATAGGGCAGGTATTTCTCACCCCAAGCATTGAATCGCCAACTGATTCCGTGAAGCTTACCCTTCATGTTTCTAACAAAAGTAGGCCCATTGTCCCTTGCCCAAGCGTCGTTATGGGGTATTCTAATTATATCTACCTTAGATGTGCATAGACTACGAATCTCTTCTTCATCTTCTGAATTAATAACTACCGTTACCGGTTCAAATGCACTTATAGCATTTACAACTTTGGCATAACCCTTACATACTATTTCATAGTTGTCTTGCCATACAAGAGATGCTTTTACAGGCCACGCCACAATAGTTCTCTCATGGGCCTCCCACTCTGCAGGCATTATATATTTTTCTTGATTCACCATAACCCGCTCCTCTTATTATCAAAATCACTTTATTTTCTCATTTTGTCTATTATACCTTTACCGAGCCCATAAAACAATATATAGGCATGTCTTTATTCTGTTCTTTAAACACTCAGGACACTTGCTGTCCAATTACTTGACCAAGAATCAATAAACTTTACAAACCATCAAAGTAATCCATTAATTAGGTTGAAAAGTTTTATCTTCTCCAAATATTTTCTTTTTGGATTGTCATCGATTAGTATCATTTGCCCTCAATGAGTCCTACTATATTAATGTCATATAGGCGTCAATATAATACTAATAACCAGGTTCAACATTACCAATATCTTGTACATGGGCTTATAGGACTGAAAATATACATAATTTATGACGCATTCATTTCCTGTTTTTTGCTTTGTTATCTAGAAAAAAAAGACAAAAAAAATAGAGACCACATTAAGTCTCTATTCTAATTCTCAAATTGTTTTTGCTTTTATTCGTCTTCGCCTACTAATGCTGGTTCAACCACTTCAGCTGCATCTGCATTTTCGTCTGGCTCCTCAACTTCGAGAACTTTCAGATGATTCACAACACCATATACCAATTCCAAATCATCTGTTACAAGACTTTCATCTAATTTAAAATCTGCATAAGTGATTTGGTCACCTAAGTTCAATGTACTTACATCTACTTCAATGGCTTCTGGCATCAACGTCATGTCTCCCGTAATTGTAACCTCATGTTTATAAATCTGAAATTCCAACTGATTGATCTTCAGTGAATCTTCACCAACAAAATGTATCGGAACGTGAAGTTGGATTTTTTGATCCTTGGCAACCATTTGGATATCAATGTGCAATAGTCTTCTTGAAAGTGGATCAAATTGTACTTCTTTTACAAAACCGAATTTTTTCGAACCTTTATATTGGACCCAAACTTTGGCGTTTGAACCATGATGGGATATAAGCTTTCTAATAACCAATGCATCAAATTTGACGGATGTGGTTGCTTCAATGCCTTCTCCATATAATACACCAGGCATGAAACCTTGTTCTTTAAATTTCCCTGTTTTTTTTTGGCGCTCTAACGCTTCTATTATAATCTCTTCCATATTTTTCTCCTTCGGCCTTTAACCTTTGTCATCTGATAATTTTCTCATTATTAAGTATACCTTTTTTCATAAGAATAGTCAAATCGGATAAATCATACACAGTTGTCACATTAATCAAATATCATGTATAATATAGTTGGTTAAAGGGTCAAAACTATATGATTAAACTTGATTTTTGTCCGGTTAAGAAAGAGGTGCTTTATGAGAAAATATACAATTGTTTTAGTTATGATATCTGTTTTATTGGTAGGTTGTAATCAAGAAAGTGTGCGCCTAACAGCCAATGAGGCCAAAACTATCATGGATAATGAAGATGACTTCCTACTTGTAGATGTTCGCACACAAGAGGAGTATGACTCAGGTTATATTCCAGGTGCTCTTTTAATCCCTCATACAAACATTCGGGAAATGGCGCCTGACTTATTACCCGATCCAAATCAAAAAATTCTTCTTTATTGTAGAACCGGTCGTCGAAGTGAAGCTGCCTCTAAAGCCTTAATTGATTTGGGCTATACAAATGTTTTTGATATGGGTGGCATTAATGATTGGAACTATGATATTATAAAACCATAAAAACTTGCTACTATCACACCAAGTTTTTTATGGTTTTAGTATAAGCATCCGAAAATATGTCTTTGCCATAAAGATGAAATGTTGTCGATACGGATAGAGCACATACGATAAGCGCCGGTATTAGCATTTCATATTGTCCAGAAAACTCAATAATTAAAATGATACCAGATATTGGTGCATTTAAGTATCCTGCAATCATAGCTCCTATTCCTAATAATCCAAAAAGCGAATGATCTACACCATAAGGCTTTAGAATTTTCCCGCAAGCCATACCTAAAGAAGCGCCAATAGTTACCCCCGGATAGAAATTACCACCAATATATCCTGAACCTAAGGTAATACCCGTTGCCAATATCTTAATCAAACCAATGGCCATCAAAAGACCTAACCCAAACTCACCTGATAACACTTTGTAAGTGGTGTTGTTATGTATTTCAAAGTTTAGTGGAAAAAAATAGCCTATTAAACCAATTGAAATGGCTGCAACAAAGAGACGTAAGCTGATATGCTTCACTTTGAGGAAAAGTCCAGTAAAAAGCTGTATAGACATCATATACAGAATGGCAAAAAGACCCATAACCAAACCAAAAATAACGTATCGCCAAATCAACTCCCAAGAGATAAGTGAAATGCTATCCAGTTCTACGGGAAAAGTCTGACCATTTTGCGTGGCCCTCCCTATAAAATTTGCTACTACACTTGCCATAACAATGGGTGCAAAAAAATCTGCAAATTGCTTCTTATATAATACTTCTAGAACAAATACCGCAGCAAATAGCGGCATATGAAACACTGCAGCTATAGCTGCTGCTGCACCACAACCAATAAGGAGTCTAATGTCTTTAGACTCTAACTTCAAATAATAAGCAATGTTTGATCCAATGGATGCACCTAAGTGTACAATAGGACCAAAGCGTCCAGCAGAAAAACCAAAAATCAAGGTTACTGTCGCTCCAACAACATGCATTAAGACTCTAAAGGGACGCATCAACTGCGTTTTTATGAATTCTAATTCTACTAGGACCTGTACGATACCTAAGCCTATTTGTCCTTCTTTCAGATAAATTATATATATGCCCATACTTATAAGGCCACCAATAATAGGAAGTAAAATCACACTCGGATTCTGGTCTATCAGCCAAGACCTCGTCAAAGCAACCCCTCCGTTTATAGCAGCATTAAAAAAAATAGCTATCATGCCCACAACCAAGCCTATCGTCAAAGCCATACCACTGTTTCTTATAAGTCTAAAGAATCTATTCATGTTGTCCACCTCATTTACGTGTTCTTTTTATCACTTATGATTTTACATCATTATTAGATATATTACCAATAAAAAGCCTCATAAAACAAGAATTTCCTGTTTTATGAGGCTTAAATATTTCATAACCTAGTCTTCAAGTTGACCGACAAAATCCACCAATACCTTTAGAGAAGCTTCTTCATCAACGCCATCCGTTGTTATTACTACTTTACTGCCTTGTCCTATTGCCAAAGTGAGTATACCCAAAATACTTTTTGCATTGACTTTTTTACCGTCTTTCTCTAAAAAAACTTCACATTTTTGAGCCGTTGCAAGCTTAGCAAATCCAGATGCAGGTCTTGCGTGCAAGCCTGTTGCATTCTTTACTTCTACTATTTTTGACTTCATAATCATCAATCTCCTATTTTTTCCTAATTTTATTCTTCTATTTCCCATCCCAAAAGGCATCCATTAAGACCTTAACATCTTCCTGCGTGCAGGCTTGTAATGCCATGTCCGCTAGTCCCTTTGCCTTAATACTATCTATCTGTTTAAGGCTATATCTCGCTCTTAATATACTAGGCGCACTCATACTCAGTTCATCCAAACCCAAACCAATTAGTAGTGGCAATGCTTGAATTTCACCGGCCATTTCTCCACACATACCTACCCATTTTCCTTCTTTATGCGCTGCTTCTGTAACCATTTTTATGAGTTTCAGAAGTGAAGGGCTATAAGGTTGATAGAGGTAGGATACATGTTCATTCATCCGATCTGCAGCGAAAGTATATTGAATCAAATCATTGGTGCCTATGGAGAAGAAATCAACCTCTTTGGCAAATACATTTGCTAACAATGCTGCGGCAGGTATTTCAATCATAATACCTGTTTGATAATTCTTAGAATAAACTATTTTTTCCATCTCAAGTTCTTGTTCTACTTCATATAAAACTGCTTTCGCTTTTCTAAACTCATCAATCGTCGCAATCATTGGGAACATAATGTACAAGTTGCCGTGAGTAGCCGCTCGCAATAATGCTCGAAGCTGAGTTTTAAACATATCCATGTTCTGAAGACAAAGTCTAAGAGCTCTATTACCCAAAAATGGGTTTAACTCTTTTGGCATATCAAAATAGGACAATTCCTTATCCCCACCAATATCAAGGGTTCTTATGACAACCGGCTTTTCACCCATTTTTTCAAGTACGGTCTTATAGCTTTCGTATTGTTCATCTTCTGTTGGAAAGTTTTTTCTTCCCATATATAGGAACTCCGTTCTATAGAGTCCGATACCATCGCCATCGTTAAAGATAACACCATCAATATCTTCTGGACTTCCTATATTAGCCGCCAAATCAATGTCTTTGAAATCTTTCGTCGTACTTTTTCGACCAACGCATGCTTGCCATAATGATTTTTCTCTTTTAAGTAATGTGATTTTTTCCTTGTAATTTTTAATATCCTCTTCAGAAGGATGGATCATGATTTCACCCTTCATACCATCTAGGATAACTAAATCACCATTATCTAATTGATCAAATCCATTTACAGTACCTACAACAGCCGGTATTTCCATGGTTCTGGCCATAATTGCGCTATGACTGGTTCTTCCGCCAATCTCCGTAATGAAGCCTAATACAAGTTCTCTATTTAGAAGCGCTGTGTCTGATGGTGTTAAGTCTTTAGCTACCAGTATTATGGGTTCATCAATTTCTGATAGACCTTTTGATTGTACACCTTTTAGAATCATCAAGACTCTTCTGGTCACATCTTTAATATCTGCAGCTCTTTCTCTTATATAAGCATCTTCCATGGCTTCAAAAATAGCAACAAAACTATCACTTACTGTTTTTAAGGCATATTCTGCTTTTACTTGCTCAGATGCTATCTTATCAGCTACAGCTATGGCCAACTCAGGGTCTCTTAGGATTTCAATATGTGCACCAAATATCGCCGCCGTTTCTGCATCCATTTCATTTTCTGTCTTTGTTTTTAGGACTTCTAAAGCTTCTATTCCGGCTTTAATACTATGGTCAAATTTCAGTTGTTCTGACTTGACATCTTGACATATTTCTCTGGTTATCACGATCTCTACAGGTTCGTACTTATATACTTTTCCAATAGCAATACCGTCGCTTGCACCAATTCCTTGAATCATACCCTTGGCCTCCTACTTTAACTTATCATTGAGCTGCAATACATGGTTTAAAGTTGCTTCATCGGATATTAACGTGTCAATGAGCCCACCTCTCAAAGCACCTAGAATCGCTTTGGCTTTTTTCTCACCTGAAGCAACCGCAATAATCTTTTTGTTTTTAATACTTTCCGTCTTAATGCCTATGACGTTATCGTTCACTTCCATGTCCAAGAAATTGCCATTTTGATCAAAAAAATGGGCCAATACAAAACCAATTCCACCATTGTTTATAATCTGACTTTTCATTTCATTGTCCACATAGTTATCCCATAAAGTCTGTAAAGTATTACTATATATGGAACCGATTCCAGTAAGAATCAGGTCACAATTCTCTATCATGTTCAGTGTTCCTTTGATAAGTGGTGTTTCAACAATCGCTTTTCTCGCTATTGGATCATTGATATAGATTGGAGATGGTAAGGGGTATAGCTTTCCACCTAACTTACTGGATATACTTCTACCGATACTCAACATGTCTGTTTGGTCCAAATCATAACTAATGGCGCCAAACAATTCAACAATGCGCATATTCTCATAGGACTTTTTCTTTAAATACTTTGCCGTCGTTCTAACGTGTTTGCCCCATGATATGCCTAGTGTCATATCTTCATGAATCAACATTAGCAGCTCTTTTGCTGCTGCTTTACCAACTTCAATTAACGTATCGTTTTTATCCGATAGAGTTTTTGTTATGACCACATGAGGTAAATCAAATGTTCTTCTGATTTCACTTTGTAGTTTTTCAAATTCATCACTTTGATAATTGATGGTAATATCTACAATCTGAAGTTCTCTGGCTTTTTTTAACAGTCGTGATACTTTGGGCCTTGACAAATATAAGGTCTTCGCAACTTCACTTTGCGTTTTACCTTCTAAATAATACAAGACCGACGCATCAATGATCAGCTGATACTCCTCTTTATCTAACATCTTATTCACCTCACAATTTACTGTCCGTAATAGGCATTTTTACCATGTTTTCTCAAATAATGCTTATCTAATAAAGCCTGACTGATCGGCTCTATACGTCTGTTGATTTGTTCTGTATAATAAGCCATTTTTGCGATTTCTTCCATGACTTTCATATTATGCACAGCCAAAGTTGCGTCTTTACCCCAACCAAATGGGCCATGATTTGAGACAATCATTCCCGGCAGTTCATCTGGAGATTTATTATTTTCAGCCATAGTTTCAATCATAACCCTACCTGTGTTAAGCTCATAATCCACTTCAATTTCTTCTTTCTTCAAAGCTCTGGTACATAGTATTTTCCCAAAAAAATAATCAGCGTGTGTGGTCCCGTAACAAGGTATATCTATGCCAGCTTGAGCCCATGATGTAGCCCACTCAGAGTGGGTATGAACCACACTGCCTATGGTATTATAAGCTTTGTAAAGGGCTAGGTGAGTAGGTGTGTCGGAAGATGGCTTGTAAATACCTTCAACTATATTGCCTTCAAGATCCAAAACCACCATATCCTCAGGCTTCATGGTGTCATAATCCACACCACTTGGCTTGATAACAATCAGATTGGTTTCCCGATCAATCGCACTCACATTACCCCAAGTATAAATAACCAATCCTTGTTTTACAAGCTCAATATTAGCTTTATATACTTCTTCTTTCAATTCTAATATTTTTTGATTAAGCGCTAGCATAAAACCCTTCACCTGCTTTCTCAGTCAACCATATTCTTGCCTCTTTAATCTTGGATATGCAAGTATCGTAATCCTCTTCAAAATCGTTGTCTGCCCACATCTCAACTAAAAATGGACCTCTGAAATCTAGGGCTTCCATCTTATTAAAAAAAGCTTCAAAATCAACTGTACCTTCACCAAAAGCGACGCACTTAAATTGGCCCGGTAACGTGTCCTTTAAATGAATGCCAACTATATGATGAATACCAAGTGCCAGTTCTTCCTCTGGTTTCTTAGTCCATTGGCTCAGATTACCAATATCCGGATAGATTTTTAACCATGGAGAACCCACCTCTTCGATATAAGGCATACATCTGGATATGGTTCCCATAAAAGGGGTATCCATAATTTCTATGGACAACATAACATTGGCACTGGATGCCATTTGAGTTGCTTCCTTTAATCCCTCTAAAAATAAAGCTTTGGTAATATCATCCGAGGACTCATAGTAAACGTCATACCCAGCGAGTTGTATGTTCGAAACACCCAAATCTCTTGCCAATCCAATAGTCAGCTTCATAATATCTAGAGCTTTTTTTCTTACAATTGGATCTTTGCTTCCAAAGGGATACTTTCTGTGACCACTTAAACAAATGGAGTTGATATAAAATGATTCTTGCCAAAATAAGTCTTTGATATATTTTCTTTTTTCCTTGCTCCATAGCAGTCGGTTCAAGCGTGCATCGGTTTCATCTATGGACATCTCAATAAAATCATACCCTGCCGCTTTTGCAATTTTAATCTTCGTGGCCCAATCATATCGATTAGGTATGGCTTTTTCATAAATACCAATTGGTCTTTCCTTAATTGTATACATGTCTCTCTCCGTGTGTGCTTATGATTTTAGTGCCGCTTCTACTTTTTCTTTGATTTCTTGTTCTGACAAAAGATTAATGAGACCAATGATTTTTGCTTTTCCTGAATTCGCAAATTCATTTACGAGCATATGAGATACCAATACCAAATCAAAGTTCCTTGCATCCGATTTAGCTTGACCTACGCTTGCGTGATGAACTTCACAATCCAAGCCCATGTCTTTTAATACCTTCTCAATCTTCATTTTTATAATCAAACTTGAACCCATTCCATTACCACATGCTGCCAATACCTTCAACATTTTCATTCCTCCTGTTTTTATTGAAACCACTTATGAAATTATAGTTTAGTTTTGATGTTATACTTAAGTATAACATCAAAACATCTAAAACCTACAACAAGGACTTAAATGGTAGATCCGGTTCTATTACAAATGCATCATGAAAACCTCGGTCATACATATATTCCATAGCATCCTTATCTTCCGGCCATGTGAACTTGCCACCTACCTGCCAAATAAATGGCTTAAACTGGTACTTCAATCGGTCTTTTTTCATGTTCCAAAGTGTTGTGATTTCTTTAGGGTCTGCCATGAAGTTTGTCCATATATCATGGTGAATTGGAATGACAACCTTTGTTTTTAGACACTCAGCCATGCGCAAGATGCCTTCCGCTGTCATTTTGTCCGTCATACCTCTTGGGTTCTCACCAAAAGATCCAAGAGCAACATCCACTTGATGGTCATTACCATGTTTTGCAAAATAATTCGAATAATGAGAGTCACCACTGTGATATAAATTGCCACCAGGTGTTATAAATAAATAATTCAATGCCAAGTCATCCATTTCTTGAGGCATTTTACCTTTTAGTATTTCTCCCTTTTTGGCTGTAACCAATTCCGTTCTATCAAAAGAATCCAAGGCAACAACTTCAATATCACCAACTTTATAGGTGTCACCCGGTCTTAATGTTACCAGTCTTTCTTCTTCAACACCCCATCCTCGCCAAATATCTGTACATGCTTTTGGGCCTATGAATTTGACGGAGATATCTGTGTTCTGACATACCGCTGCAGCTACGTTCTCATCTATATGATCACCATGATCATGGGTTGACAACACCGCATCAATTTCTTTAATCATAAAAGGATCAATAACGACCGGTACATTTCTAAGATTCGGTTGAAGGGCTTTACATCCAATCATTCTCTGATGTTGGTGTTGATCTGTCATTAACCCATTGCCATGGGATTTTTTACCGGCCTTTACCCAAAGATCCACACATAAATTGGTTTGGTTCTCAGATTTTAACCAGATACCGGTGCATCCTAACCACCACATAGCAAAAGTGCCTGGTTTTACAATCGTACTTTCTATTTCTTCATTCAGCCATTGTCCCCACTCTGGAAAAGTGCTTAGTATCCAACTATCTCTAGTAATCTCATTTATTTTACTCATAATCAATTCCTTTCTTGGTAAAATTCAGTCAATGCATCAAAACTAATTAGAGCGTTTTGATACTTGAATCTTATCTAGTTAAAAATGTCTAAAATCTGTTTTGGAGTTGTTGATGTAAATAGGGCATCCTGCTTATCCTGATCCGATAAAACAGTGACAATTTCTTGCAGCATTTCCAAATGACGTTCAGAATCTACACAGGATAATGCAATAAATAGAGCTGCATCATTGGCACCATCTTCAGTGAATGAAACCGGCTTTTTAAGTACCATAACGCTATAGCCGACTTTTAATGAACCCGTTTCCGGTCTGGCATGGGGTATGGCAATATTCGGTGCAATAACAATGTATGGACCATGCTCTTTCACCGACTCAATCATACCATCAATGTAGGATTGCTTAATCTGCCCACCAAGCAACAAAGGTTCTGCTGATCTAATAACCGCTTCCTCCCAGCTAGGTAATTCTTCAAAAAATTGTATATAGTCCTCTGTGAGTTCAAAGCCTTGTATCATGATTTACCTCCTTGATTAACTTATACCTTTATCTTATGCTTTATCTGCACATTTGTCAATTATATATAGTATATTGAACATTTGTTCATTAGTAAAATAAGCTGCCGGTTTAAGGCAGCTTATTTTATAGAGGGGAGGTTTAGTTATCTCTCATAGTTGTAAAGTACGTCTCAACATGTCGTTTGTATTGTAATTGAGGAATAATAAGTAATAATGGGATTAAAACAATCGGAACAATAATACCAAGATATTTTGATAATACAGTTGTACCGGCAAATAGTGTCGCCCAGTCAAACATACCCATCCATCCAATAACCTCTGGAGGACCAACTAAGAAAGTGAGTACCAATGCAGATCCAAAAACTTGAATCAAACCTGCGATAAAAGGTATAATGGCTGCCGCCCGTCTTCCACCGGCTTTATTTGCAAATACCGCTAATGTACCATTATCAAAGAAAAGACAGATGAAACCGGCAATAATCAACACAGGTGATTGTATAGCAACAAGCGTGAAAATAGCTATTAACTGACCAAAGAAGCCAAAAATAAATCCAAAAGTAGGCGCTTGTGGTGAGAATCCGAATGTAACCGCACAGTCAACTGCTGGAACTGCACCTTTTAGTAGCTTATCAGATATACCTTGGAATGATGCTGTTAACTCAGCAACGAACATCCTAACACCTGTTAACAATATTGTGATATATACAGCAAAGAATGCACAAGTTTCCCAGATATAGGTAGCAAAGAAATAATTGTTCCTATTATAGGTAAAGGTCTCTTCTCCTAAGATTACCATGATAACACCAACAAAAAAGGTCATGATTAAGGAGTTTGCAACAACGTTATCATTAAGGATGGACAGGAATCCAGGTGTCTTAACATGATTCACATCATGGTCTTTATTACCAACTAGTCCGCCAAGCTTATAGGCAACCCAAGCCCCAAACATCTGTTGATGACCAACGGTAAAACCGGCACCATCTGTAACTTCTTGAGTGGCTTCAATGATTAGGTTAGACATAACCGACCAGTAAGTACCCATCAGTAATCCAGTGACAATAACCAATGGTGCTGAAACTGGTTTTCCCATCGTCCCTTCAATAACCCAGTAGAGTGCCCAAAGAAGAACCGCTGATTGTTGATACATAATATGTCCTGTGATAAACAATGTACGAATTTTCGTAAATTTTCTAAAAGCTACCAGTAAGATATTGAAAGCAAAAGCAATCATCATGACATACCCTACAAATGCTAATGAACCCATGGTATCTAAAAACTCTGTTGCAGATGTTTGTCCAAAGTATGGGTCAATAACCAATGCTTGAATACCATATTTTGCACTAAGCGACTCAATGATTGGTCTAAAGGTTGCCACCAAACCACCGGTTCCGACTTGAAGGATTTTAAAGCCAACAAATGTTTTAATAAATCCTGCAAGTGCCTCGTAGCTTTTTTTGCCTAACAATAGATACCCAATAAACACAACAGTACCTAGTAGCAAAGGTGCTTGTCCTAGAAATTTGTTAACAAAGCCTAAAAAAACGTTTAGTAGTAAATCCATAATTTACCCCTTTCGAATTATGGTTAATGATCAACAAAATCGTTTTCACAACTTAACCAAGTATGTAATTGTTTTTTCACAAGACGTCTTGTTCTTGCATCAGTATAGCAACTCAAAGAACATCTGTCTATATATTTACTATTTTTGAACGTATGTTCAGTGCTTTTTTGTTTATTATAGCCTCAAAGCCCCATCACTTGATATCGATTATCATAATATTAAACAAATTCATTAAAATTATTCATTTTTTCTAACTCTTATAGACAAAGCCCACTGTTTTAGAAGAACGTGCTAATTTTTAGTTATTTCGTAAATTGCCACTTCACCAATCTGTCTATTTGCAGCCAGTATCACATCTTTATTATCAAGATTAATCACATCTATATTACTTGGACCACCTGTATGGTCAATAAGCGTTTCCTGAATTTGCCCCTTTTCATCCATGGTAAACAAGATGAGTTCCATATCACCTTTACGTCCGCCTATAATAAAGGCTGGCTTATCTTGTATCTTACCACCCCATACCACATGACCGAACTCATAGTTATGGCTATGAATCATCTCCCATTTTCCATTGATTTCTTTATATATTTTCCCAAGTTCACCATGGAATTTTTCTATTGTAGCCAGTTCCAATTGACCATCGCCATCTATGTCACACATAGAACAGTCACTAACTTCAAAGTCTAATATTTTTTCCACTTCCCACAATTCGCCTTGATTATTTGGTACATATGCCGCAAATACCCCTTCTACACCTGTAATCAAATACGCCTTCCGATTCTTCCATTCACCCGCATAAAAGCCATGATTTTTAGTAATGCCATCATAAACCGTTGTTAACTTAAAGGGTTGAGTAATGTCTTTCTCAAGCTTCCCCACTATAATACATCCTGGGTCCGACCAATCCTCCAAAAATGCTTTACTTTTGCATAAAACACCTCCAATAAGGTATAGCTCATCCTCTATAAGAAGTAAATCAAAGCGGTGAAGGTAAGGGATGGTCATAACTGGTGTCACTGTCCAACTGTTGTCCTCATTTGCTTTTCCATGAACAATTCGGCTTTCCTGTGCATTAAAAGTGGGGGCAAATTTTTGAGTTGCATAGAATTCATTTTCCCTTCCCGGTATCGGCACAATATTCATCGTACCACCTGGTTCCTCCCAAACAACTGTTTCTGCAAGACTTTCTGCGTCATAAGCAATACATTGATTCACACCTTCTGAAGCTACAATATAGTTTAATCGTCCATTGACTTCCATAATTGTAGTTGCATATACACGTTCTAGCTGCCCTAATACTTTTTTAGTTATTTTCATAAATGACCTCCTGAAATAGTATTTATTTATCTTGGTAAGTGTCAAAACTATGTTTATCTACTTTCAAATATCATACACTATTACCAACCATAATTGCATATATGTAATTATTTTGAACATAATTTCACTTTTATATGCTATTTACTTAGCTTCTTATGTTTCTAGAGAAATAAAAAAACAGCCTAGGTGAGTATATCACTAAGGCTGTTGCTATAAAAATATTTAAAATGCATGCCACAAAACAAGTACATGAAAAATACCTACAATGAGATTAAGCGCAATCCCAAAGTGTGCCGTCATTTTAAGCTTATCTTCTCTTGTCTCGCCCATAGTGCCAAGCGTCAAGCCTGCAAAACATAGCATCATGGCCACAAGTTCAAATAATCCTATCAGTACCTCTCTACCTTCAAGATTATATGCAGATTGATAAACCGCCCACAAAAAAATCGCTAAAGAAATCCCACCCAGGCAAATGGATATAATGCCATATATTGTTTCCGTCCTGTTGTTCACCCTAAAGGATGTTTTTTTATCCATAATAATATACCAACCCACTTCTTAAAATGGTCAAAATAAAACCCATACCACCGAAAATGATGCCCACCCATGCAAGTCCGTCACGGTCATCTTCTACAGCATAAAGACCTAAGCCAATAGCAACTGTATTCACTATAAATCCAATTAAAGGTATCAACCAGGATAATAATCCTACAGACCCAACTATTGTTGCTGTTTGTCCGTATATTTCTGTGTTTTTATTTATTCTCATAAGGCATCCTCTTTTTATCAATTCAAAATAGACATCACCCTTATTATAGGTTATGGCAAACTTTCATGCAAGATAAAGCCATTATTTTCTCATCAAGATTCTACCCCATAATCCGTCAACCCAAGTACCACCTTGACATTTAACCATTTCATGATTTAATAGATCCCAGTAAGAACCTACTAAAGTATCTGTGTTAATATAGGTTTTATCTGTTTTGGCATTAATCATGACATTTAGCGTCTCACTTTCATAAACTCTTTTAAAGCCGATGGTTTCATGGGTTAAATGAAACGGCTCATAGTTGCCCAAGTGCAAAGCTTGATTTTGGCTTCTTAATCCGGAAAGCCTTTCTATAACATGGAATAAATTCTCATCCTTTTGCTCCATTATCTTCCTCCAAGATGGACGAAGATTGGTATCCGATGTCTGATTTTTTTTGCCCATTATACCATACTCACTGCCATAATATAAACTTGGAGAACCAGGTATTGTGTATAACATAATGTACAACGGATAGATCTGACCTTTGTTGACCAATACTTCTGCCACCCTATTCACATCATGGTTATCAACAAAATTGTAAAGGCCTTCTCCCTGATAAACACCTTTTTGACCAAACTGACGGTTCAGTGCATAGGCTACTTCATAATAATTTTTATCATTTAAGCTGGAATATAGGCCTTTATATAACTCATAATTGGTTACCTGGTCCATGCCCCCTTCATTTAGCCATATATTGTAGTCACCATGAACCACTTCTCCTATCATACAAAAATCAGGATCT
Source organism: Petrocella sp. (assembly GCF_059865615.1). Classification (NCBI taxonomy): domain Bacteria; kingdom Bacillati; phylum Bacillota; class Clostridia; order Lachnospirales; family Vallitaleaceae; genus Petrocella; species Petrocella sp. The sequence continues at coordinate 73,893 of NZ_JCBCDA010000113.1, forward strand.
ATCCCTTTCATAGATCTGCTCAGTTCTCTAAGAAAATCCAAAGACATGACATCTGCAGCGTCCATTCGCAAACCGTCAATGCCATAGGTCTCTTTCCATGACATGGCTGTATTTATAAGATATTTTCTAACCGGTTCATAATCCAAGTTCAACTTAACCAAATGCTGATGCCCATCCCAACAAGCATAAGAAAAAGAATCACCAAAAGAAGATTGGCCATTAAAATCCACATCCAAAAACCAGGCTTTATAAGCGGATTGGTCCTTATTATCCTTTAAATCTACAAAAGCAAAATGACTTCTGGAAACATGATTAAATACACAATCCAAAATAATATGAATTCCTGCATTATGACAAGCCTTACTAAAGTCAATCATATCCTGACGGGTGCCAAGACGCCTATCAATACGATTGTAGTCGACTGTGTCATAGCCATGGGTTTCGGATTCAAAAATAGGTCCAAGAAGTACATCTGTAATGCCAAGTCTAAGCATTTCAGGTATATGACTTTCAATGTCTCTAAGCGTACTTCTACAGTTGCCATCATTGGTACTTTGATTGGCACCTGTATAACCAAGTGGAAAAATGTGGTAAATGTTTTTATATTTCATATGTCCTCCTATACTTACCGTTCGGTATGTTATTTATCCATTAATGTGTATCTTATCTTTTATTATGCCGTCATGTTTTGTGACGTCTTCCAATCCTTATGCAAAAACGCCATATAAAAACTGTTTGACCACTTGTCTGCATTTTTCATCTTCCAAATCTTCTAATGACCCTAGGGTCATATGATGAATAATATATGTATCTATGAGTCCTAGCAAAGAATAAGACATCCAAGTTGTCTTGGTCTTAAGATTCGTATGGTGGTTGGCCGCTTCCGTAAAAAAAAGTTCCAAACGCATAAGTAATTGCTTATAAAAAGGCTTTACAATTCTATAAGAATCGCTTTCAACTGGGCTTTGATAGAGCTGCTTATAGAGTCTAAAAAACAAAGGGTATCTTTTTACAAATTGTATATAAGCAATCACAAAACGATCGATGGCATAACTTAAGTCTCCTGAATAATGAAGTTCCTCTTTAAAAATATCTATAAATTGATTGCCATATACCTCTAAAACACTAGAAAGCAAACCTTCCTTGCTTCCAAAATGGTGATATAAGGATGGTTTGGTTACACCCACTTCTATTACAATTCGAGATACGCCTGTATTTTCAAAACCCTCTTTTGCAAAAAGCTCCACTGCTTTTGCAATGATTTCATTTTTTACTGTCATTTTTTCTCCTTCGTATCATAATTGACTACCAAGTCATTATACCATTCGGTATATAATATGGCAAGAAAAAAATAGACTCCCGTCTATTTTTTCTACTTTTACCACTTTATATCAATCAATCAAATGTTTCTTACTTGCTAAAACTTTACCACCATAAACAATGGTCACTGTTCCAAGTGTAATTCCAACTACAATCATGAGAATACCTACAATTATATTGGCAGCACCGGCTCTACTCAATCGATTGTATACTTTTTCATTAAATTCCAACATGTTTTCCACTCCCATCTTTATCCTAAAGAATCATCTCATAACTCATATATTGAATTTAATTATAGCACTTGGCCTGTTTAAAAACAACCATCAATCCTACATGAAATCTTAGTATTATTTTGGTGGTTTTCTGTCTAATAATGTAGCACGTTTAATGCTACTATAGCCATACTTATTGCGTATTTCGTCTAACATATGATCGACCTCTGCTTTTTCAGTTGTCATCTCCACATCAAAGAGCGATACTTGACGGTAGTCCGATGCATCAAAGCCACTAACAGTTACGCCAAGTAGGCGCAGGGGGTTTTTCGTCCATGCCTGCCGGATGAGCGCCATTGCCGTTTCAAAGATGATTTCAGTATGGTGGGTTGGTGCTTCTATGGTTTTTGACCTTGTCATGACTGAAAAATCACTGTATTTTAGTTTTACCGAAACCGTCTTGCCACTCAACATTTTTCTTCTAAGTCGATACCCCACACGATCTGCCAGCAATAAGACTTCTTCCCGAATCAAAGCCATCTCCAGAATATCTTTAGAATAGGTCATCTCATTTCCAATGCTTTTGGGTTGTTCCATAGATCCGTCCACCACATCTGTACCTATACCATTGGCGCTTTCATGCATATACATACCTGTCTTATACCCAAAAGTATCCACCAGTATATTTACTTTAGCATTAGCCAAATCCCCTATTGTCTTTATGCCCATTGCCTTTAATTTGGGCACTGTTTTTTTCCCAATTCCATATAGCTCACCAACTTCAAGTGGCCATATTCTTTTACGAAAACCTTCTTCAAAAAGTGTGGTGATACCCATAGGTTTTTTATATTCCGATGCCATCTTTGCTAGAAGCTTATTGTTGGCAATTCCAACGGAACAGGGTAAGTCCAGTTGCTTTAGAATGTCGTCTTGAATTCTCTTTGCTGCCACTTTTGGCTCTCCAAAGAGATGCTCTGTTCCAGTCATGTCCAGAAAAGCTTCGTCAATAGAAACTTGCTGCTTAATAGGGGTGTAATCATCAAAAATTGACATAACTTTTTGGGACATCTCCACATATAGATCGTGGGAGACAGCAATAACCTTTCCTCTTGGGCAAAGTCGCATTGCTTCATGAATCAACATCGTTGTTTTGACACCATAAGCTTTTGCATCATAGGAAGCTGCAAGTACGATCCCGCGTCTTGTTTCAGGATCACCACCTACAATAAGGGGTACCTGCTTAAGTTCAGGATTTCTTGCTTGTTCGCAAGAAGCAAAAAAGGCATTCATGTCGATATGAAAGATTGTTTTGGGACACATATTTATCACCTGTTTTCATCGTGCAATCAAGCCACCTGGTAAAGCGGTTTAAAAAAACCGCCTTTATAGGCGGCTTTATATAGTCTTTATCCTATTGGTTTACTTTAAGCGTCCAATTGTATGAATCTTCAATAGCACCGCTTTGAACGCCGGTAATGGTATCATACAATCTACGTGCAACCGGTCCTATTTCTCCGTTATTAACTATCAATTGACGTCCATCCCAGTCAAGTAAACCAACCGGAGAAATAACCGCTGCTGTACCTGTACCGAACGCCTCTTCAAGACGGCCTTCATCATGTGCCAAATACAAATCATCAATAGAGATTCTTCTCTCAGATACATTCATCTTCCAATCTTTTAACAATTGGATGACAGAATCTCTCGTCACACCCGGTAATATGCTACCTTCTAGGGAAGGGGTGATTATCTCACCGTCTATTTTAAAGAAAACATTCATGGTGCCTACTTCTTCAATGTATTTTCTCTCAACACCATCTAACCATAGTACTTGAGCATAGCCTTTTTCTTTGGCTTTCATCTGTGCTTTTAAGCTGGCCGCATAATTGGCTCCGGTTTTTGCAAAACCTACGCCACCTTTAACTGCTCTTACATATTCAGTCTCTACCCATATTTTTACTGGATTCATACCTTCTTTGTAATAAGCGCCAACAGGGGATAAAATAATCATCAGTTTATATCTATTGGCTGGACGAACACCTAAGAAAGGATCCGTCGCAATAATAAATGGACGTATATATAAAGACGTTCCCGGTAGGCTTGGTACCCAATCTTTATCCATTTCTACAATCGCTTTTATGGCTTGTAACACATCCGCTTCATTCACTTCTGGTATGCAGATCCGTTGATTGGTGGTATTGGTTCTTTTTATATTCATCTCCGGTCTAAAAAGTAAGATCTCATTATCTTTTGTCCTATAGGCTTTCAACCCTTCAAACATCTCCTGACCGTAATGGAATACCATAGCTGAAGGTGCCAGCACCACGTCTTGATAGGGGACAATCCTGGGATCAATCCATCCCTTACCTTCTTCATAATCCATGATAAACATATGATCTGTAAATATATTGCCAAAACCCAATTGATTGGGGTCTGGTTTTTCCTTAAAAGTTGTTGCCTTTTCGATTCTTATATTGAGCATGGATAAGCCCCTTTCCCATTTCTATTTCCACAAATGACTGCAGAAATTGCGTTACTCCATATTATAACAGTTCTTCAAAATAATTCAACAGATTTTTATCGTCTTAACTTGTTAAAGTGTTTCCAATTAAGCAAGGTCAAAGTATATGAAATACACATAGAAAAATCGCAAAGCTTGATTCCAATGTTATCTTAATTGAATGGTTAAGGCATCAAAACTATTTTGACCCTTTAGCCATTTAATGCTTCTTTCATATTTAAGATGGCACACATTTTCCCACACATGGAACAAGTTGTTTCATCTTCAAGTTCTGTATGCTCGCGGTAAGCCCGTGCTTTTGAAGAATCTATGGCCAAATCAAACATAGACTTCCAATCCAGATTAACTCTAGCTTTACTCATCTGCTTATCCCAATCTCTTGCGTGTGGTATTTTCTTAGCGATATCTGCCGCATGAGCTGCAATTTTTGTTGCGATGATGCCTTCCTTCATATCTTCAACTGTTGGTAAACGTAAGTGTTCCGCCGGGGTTACATAGCATAAGAAATCCGCACCGGCCGCTGCTGCAATCGCACCACCTATAGCACCGGTGATGTGGTCATATCCAGGCGCTATATCCGTCACAAGAGGACCTAACACATAAAATGGTGCGCCATGACAGAGTTTTTTCTCAAGCATGACATTGGCTTCGATCTCATCCATCGACATATGACCCGGTCCTTCAATAATGACCTGTACATCTTTATCCCACGCACGTTTTGTGAGTTCTCCAAGTGTAATTAGTTCTTGAATCTGGCTGGCATCTGTAGAATCTGCCAACCCCCCTGGTCGACAAGCATCACCTAGACTTAGTGTTATATCAAATTCTGCACATATATCCAATAGATCATCAAAATACTCATAATAGGGATTATCATATCCGGTTAGGCGCATCCATGCAAACATCAAAGAGCCACCTCGTGAAACCAAGTTCATCAGACGTGGGTTTTCAAGAAAGGTCTCTGACGTCCTACGGTTCATACCGGCATGAATGGTCACAAAATCCACACCATCTTCTCCGTGCTTACGTACCATGGCCAAAAAATCTTCAGGCTGGACATCTTTAAGCTCTTTTTCAAAAAAACCAAAAACATCATATACCGGCACCGTGCCAATCATGGCACCGGACATTTCGATCAGTTTTTTTCTAAACTGCTCGGTCTTTCCATAGTTACTTAAGTCCATAATGGATTCAACACCCATATCCAGTGCAGCTCGGACTTTCTCAAGTTCCATTTCCGGATCATTACAGTCCTTTGATATACCCAGATTCACATTCATTTTGGTCCTTAACCCTTCACCAACACCTTCAGGATCAATGGACAAATGCTTACGGTTGGCCGGAATGACAACGGTTCCTTTTGCGATTTTTTCTCTTAAACCTTCGACATCCATATTTTCTTTTTTAGCTACTATTCTCATAATATCCGTGATAATGCCTTGCTTTGCTGCGTTCATTTGTGTTGTATAAGTTTGCATCGTTTTCTCCTAAAATTTCTTCTTTATTTGATGGATTCTTTTTGCAATGTTTTCTTTTTTTTCTTGATAGATGGTTGACACCATAGCAACACCATCTAGGTACCTGGTATGTTCTCGTGATAAAAGATTGGCTGTGATACCACCAATGCCATATAGAGGCAAAGTTACATGATTATAAATGGACTGTAGTGTTGGCAGATTCATTGGTATAGCGTCTTGCTTTGTTGACGAAGAAAAAAGTGCCCCAACACCAAGATAGTCTGCGCCATAATCCGCTGCATAACGGGCTTGTTCTAAGGTTTTGGCCGTTGCTCCAATAACGACATTTGGGCCCAGTTCTCGCCTTGCTTCTCGAATGGAGGTATCGTGTAGGCCAAGGTGAACACCATCTGCTCTAATTTCTTTTGCTAACTCTACATCGTCGTTAATTATAAAGGTCGTACCATATTCCCTTGCCATGGCTTGCAACTGTCGACTCTCTTTTAGTTTTTCTTCCCAAGTTTTATGTTTCACACGGTACTGAAGATACCCTACACCGGATTGTAATGCTAATTGAGTTTTTGATAAACATGTAGATCTAAACGCCCGTTCATCTTCAGTCTCTTGAGTGATTAGGTATATAGGTGCATTTCGTTTGGCCACCTCATCCATAAGTTGTTGCTTGTAAAGTCCTAGTCTTTGCTGATGAGCGATCTCTTGTGCAGCCATCTGACTGCTCCGATTCATGCAATCGAGAGCTTTTAATATGGCTTCATGTCGATCCATACTTGAGGCACATACACGTGTTATGATCAAACTGTTTAACATGCAACCTGTTCCTGTCATACGTTGTTGTAAAGCACTGCCACCTGTAAGTTCCCAAACGCCTTTTGATGAGGCTACATAATCTGTAGCACCGGTAATAACCACAATGAATTCAAGGTTGAAGACTTCATACTTTTTCCACAGGTTTTGTGCCAGTTCATAATGCTTATCCCCTATATCTATCTGACTATCTACACCGTAAAATGTTGTACTGATTTTTTCATTCAGCAAGGCTTTTGCCTCTTGGGTATTACACTTTAGAATAGATACCCCACCGTTTTTCAAAGCTTTGATTGATTGGTTCATACGAAACCGGCTTGCGCTACATCCAACTGGGTCCAAAAGAAGTGTTTTATTATGTTCCTTCGCTATTTGATGTGCATAATCCATTTTATTAAATCGCATTTGATCTGCCGTTCCGATGTTAATAACAACACCATCTACTTTGGGAATGATTTCTTCATACTCCATTGAGGCTTCGGACATGATTGGCCGCCCACCAGATGCTATACACATATTGGCCACGTCCGCCATGGTGACGTAATTGGTCAAAAAATGGATGATCGGCTTTTTAGTTTCCAAGTGCATGAACAACCCCCTCGCCTTGACCCACAAGATAGCCATCTCTTATGGCCTTTGTGACCGTTTTTTTTGCGCCGCTTATAGCTTTATTAAGTGTTTTACCGGATGCTAACTCACAAGCTATGGCTGAAGAAAGACAACACCCTGTTCCATGTGTACAATTACTAGCCAAGCGTTTTTCTCTAAAGGTTACCATCTTATTGCCATCATAGAAAAAATCAATGGCCTGATTTTCCCAAGTAAAATGACCGCCTTTTAATAAAACCGGTGTATGATACATTTGATAGAGTTTTTTACAAGTCTTTTCCATATTTATCCCTTTTTCAATCTGGATACCGGTTATTCTCTGGGCTTCAAAAAGATTGGGTGTTATTAATGACACTTTACTCATTAACTTATCAAGGGCTATTAAAGCCTCTTCCCTAATGAGCTGTTTTCCCGTTGATGCATACATCAAAGGGTCTAAGACAATGGGACACTTTTGATCTTCAAGCCATCTTATTACGGCAAGAATGTTCTCTAACGTATAAAGCATACCTATTTTGATGGCTGAAATCACAAAATCTTCATCCATAACAGAGAGTTGTTCTCTAACTTCAATAGGTTGAATACAATGAATCCTTTGGGTGTTTTGAGCGGTTATGGCTGTTATGGCTGTTATAGCATGATGGCCATAGGAGGCTATGGTTTTTACATCTCCTTGTATGCCTGCGCCACCAGATGAGTCTGATCCTGCAATCGTGAGTACATTTTTCATATTCTTTCTTTCCATTTTCTTATTGGTTTCAATATATTAGTGGCTTCAAGAATAATCAGCGAAAAAATACTACCTACCAAAGAACTGATTCCAAAAGGTACAATAAAGAAAAAAAGACCAACATGATTGCCCATCAGATAACTTGCCACCGGTGCTGCAATCATACTCCCTCCGATTCCAGTTCCCAAGACTTCACCTAAACAAGCCATCCGATGATTAGAAAAACCTTGTTTAGAAAACCGTTGATATAGAAAGCCTGCCAACGCGGCGCCTATCATACTTCCCGGAAAAGCCAACAAAGAACCCATACCCAACATATTGCGTATTAATGAAATCAAAAATGCATTAATCACCGCGTAAGCCGGTCCAAGTAGCACAGCGCCGATGACATTAATAAAATGTTGAATCGGAAAACACTTAGCAACACCAAAGGGAATATAAAAGGTACTCAGTATAACCCCTAGAGCTATTAACATACCTGAGATTGATAGCTTCAATGATCTGTTGTTTTTTGCTTTGTTCATCATAACCTCCATCTTGTGAATGATTTGATGATTCGGTTTATGCAGTTTTGAAAACATTCAGAAGTCTTTGAAAAAAGAAAAAACTATTATACAATTTTAACCTGTATAATAGCCTTATATTTGACTTAAGCTTTCCTACGTCGGCATGATCCGAATCAGGTCAAGGGTCAAAGACAATGGTCTTCCTCTCAGCCAGCATATCCGGCTCCCCTAGCGTTCTATTTAATTGAGTTACGGGTAAAGATTATCATAAAGATGCGTATACGTCAATACTCGGTTGTCATTAATTATAATTTTGTAGGTCTATTCATATGAAAAAGCTAATATTTTATTCTACTTAGGTCGATAATATAGATAGAATAAGAATTGTGCGCTTTATTATAGGAGATGATCTTATGAATTATTGGCCACATGATAAACACATCATTGATAACAGGGAAGGACCTGATTTTTGGATGAAATGGATAAAAATCGCATCTATTTTAGGCTGGATTATGGTCGGTGCTATTGTCGTGATGTTTGATCAGGCAAGACCTCAGATTTACTCAATTTTAGACATACATTATAATAAGGTTTCAGCTAGTACTTGGAATCAAGATATTCTAATGGGTACATTTATATTATCTATCTGTACATTTCTTTTTATCTTGATATCCTTATTGGCCAACGCTCAACGTCTAAAGAGAAAAGTGGATCGCGTTCGCATATCTTTAGTGATTACCATGTTTATATCCCTAAGCTTTATGCTAGGACTATTCATATGGTACTTGGGTACTTTATAATAACTTGTTCAATCTCATCTATTGTGAATAGGAATGTACTGACCAATCCACAGCCTCATACCCCATCTTTATGAGATGGTTATTAATATTGCTAAAAGGTCGACTACCAAAAAATCCCTTCCTTGCAGAAAAAGGGGATGGATGGGGGCTCTTTAGAATTCGATGTATTGGATTCGTAATTAGAGCCTCTTTTTTTATGGCATGGTTTCCCCACAAAACAAAAACCATGCCTTCTTCACGTTCATTCAATACTTCTATGACCCGATCAGTAAATCTTTCCCATCCCAGATGCTTATGAGATGAAGGTGCACCGGCTCTTACAGTACATATGGTATTCATCATCAAAATCCCTTGCTTGGCCCAGTCAATAAGGTACCCATGATCCGGTATTGGAATCCCAAGATCAAAAGCTAACTCCTTATAGATGTTCTTGAGGGAAGGTGGTAACTTCATATCCGGCATAACAGAAAAGCACAATCCATGTGCTTGCCCCTCACCATGGTATGGATCCTGTCCAAGTATAACCACTTTAACCTGATTATAATCCGTCATTTCAAAAGCTGAAAAAACTTGTGTTTTAGGTGGATATATCCTTTCATGCTCATAAGCATCTTCAAGAATTGACCACATTTCTTTATAATAGGTTTTTTCAAATTCTTCTTCTAATCGTGTTGCCCAATGTTTGTTTTTTATCTTCATACTCATAAGCCTTTCCAGAACAATGAGGATTCTAATAATGACCTGGATACATAATCTTATACTTATTATAATGCACTTTGTGAACATCAAGTTCCTCTAAGTCGTGAGGTGCTTTTTCCTCATCCGGATAGCCTATAGCAATTATTGCTTCAACCATGTAGTGTTCCGGTATAGATAAAAGTTCCTTTATATAGGTCTCTGATGAAGTACCCTTCTCTGTTAATCTTTCTCTGATTTGAACCCAACAGCTACCAAGACCAAGGCGTTCTGCTTCTAATTGAATATAAGTAGCCGCTATGGCACAATCTTCAACACACATATCACTTACGCTTGTATCACCGATGATAACAATGGCCATAGGTGCTTTGCTCACAAACGTAGATCCATGTGTCTTGGCCTGTGATAGTTGGTTTAGGATATCTTCATCATCCACCACCAGAAAACCCCAAGGTTTTCTGCCTCTTGAACTGGGTGCAAGTAGAGCCGCCGTAACAAGCTTGTCCACTTTCTCATATTCTATTTTTTGGGTCTTGTACTTTCGAATGCTCCGTCGATTAACCAATAAACGAATCATATTTTCACCTCTTATTCGATCACTTAAGCTTTCATGTTATCTAAATCATTTTTCAATTTTTCTAGACCGATTCTAATACGTTTTATAGATTCTTCTTTACCCAAGATAGCAGCTATGTCAAAAGCCCCTCCCGGTGTGGATTCTTTTCCTGAAAGTATGGTTCGAAGTGGCCATAAAATACGTCCGTTCTTCATGCCCTTTTCTTCTACAAAAGCCATAACCAAGTCATGCAAACTCTCAATCGTCCATGTTTCATGGGCTTCCAACATCGGTAGCAATAAAGGCAGATCTTCTAGAGCTGTTTGGGGACTAGTTTTCATACGTTTATGATTATACATATCTATATGGTACTCCGGCACTTTTTCAAAAAAATCAATCATATTTGGGATTTCATTGAACTTCTCAATTCTAGGTTGTGTCAATAGAGCAATGGTTTTTTTATCCAGATGATTATTATATAAGACTTTATCTATTTCTTTCATAGCGTAGGACAAAAATGTTGCTTCATCCATGTTCTTGATGTACTCACCATTCATCCATGTGAATTTCTTCATATCAAAGACTGCTGGTGCTTTATTTATATGTCTATAATCAAAGGCTTCTACTAATTCTTCTAAAGTGAATATTTCTCGATTGTCTGAAGGCGACCAACCTAGAAGTGCAATAAAATTGACTATCGTATCCTTTAGGAAACCTTCTTCAACCAGGTCTTCATATGATGAATGACCACTACGCTTTGATAGTTTTTTATGGTTTTCATCTGTAATCAGTGGCACATGGACATAGGTCGGTACATCCCATCCAAAAGCTTCGTAAAGTCTATTGTATTTCGGGGAAGAAGAAAGGTATTCATTCCCTCTCACCACATGGGTGATTTCCATAAGATGATCATCCACCACATTAGCAAAATTATAGGTGGGAAACCCATCGGATTTCATAAGGACCATATCATCCAATTCAATATTATCCACTGAAATATCTCCATAAATGACATCTTTGAAAATTGTTTTGCCTTTGGTTGGATTGTTTTGTCTTATAACATAAGGTATATCTGCGTCTAATTTTTCTGCAATCTCATCCATGGTCAAGTCTAGGCAATGTTTGTCATATTTAAAATTTTCTTTGTTCTTTTCAGCTGTTTTTCTAAGCTGTTCCAATCTTTCTTTGTCACAAAAGCAGTAATACGCTTCTCCTTTGTCAAGAAGCTTCATAGCATGTTCTTTGTATATACCTGTCTGCACACGCTCACTTTGGATATATGGACCAAAACCACCATCTTTATCCGGACCTTCATCATGAATCAATCCAGTACCTTCCATAGTTCTATTGATGATTTCTATGGCACCTTCAACCAGTCTCTCTTGATCTGTATCTTCGATTCTAAGAAGGAAATCACCGCCTTCATGTTTCGCTATTAGATAAGCATACAAAGCGGTTCTCAAATTACCAACATGCATCCTCCCAGTCGGACTCGGTGCAAATCTTGTTCGAATTTTACTCATCATCTCACTCCATCTTTATGCTCAACATTCACCATCAATGTCTTATGAGCTTAATATACCTTGATAAACAAGGCATTTGAACGTCATACTTTCATCATTATAACATAGGTTACTATGGGTCACAATCCGATTTTTGAATCGAAAATCTATGGCAATACGCATTCGCCAGTTTACTATTTACCACTCAAAGGCTATAATGTTAAAGACACCCTTTTCTTAGAAGATGTCCTAGTTATCGGTTAACATAATACACTACACTTCCATCTCATAACTAACATCGCTTGGTTATAGGTAAACATATATTGGAGGCACTAAAACCATGAAAAAAATTCATATACTCATTATGATACTCGTCCTGTTTATCTTGACAAGCTGTAGGCCGGCTCTTACATTCGATGACCTTGTACAAGCTACTGTATATTTTCCTCAATCGAAGGGTCATCTAATAAAAGTTGATACCCTTACCCCTGAAGATGGTTTGTCAGACCTATATAACCACCTACTGGATGCACCCGTGAAAGCAGCAAGTATTAAGCCTGACCTTATCTATCTACTGGACTTGGATACCATTCATGGCATCATGAAATATGATCTGAGCTTCGATCTAACAAACAAAGAAGCACGAGCACAAAATATCAATGGTACTTACATAATTCCTTTTGAATGGGTTGATACCTATTTAAAAAAATTACCTATTCATAATCATTTTTCTTATTTGATGCCATCTAAACCCCAACTAGTTATTAATGATAGGACTGTGGACTATGCTTACAATCAAGATTGGCAGATACATGCAACAGATAACGTAACCTACGATATTAAGGATCAGACTACGCATTATGAAACCTATTATACAGACACCGATGCTGTTGATATTTCCCTGAAATTTGATCATAGGTCTCCGAATCAGATTCTCTTGGCCATAGATAATGGAAGAGAAGAAATCACCTATACTATAGATGACATCGGTAACTTACCTGTCCCGGAAAAATCCGGTCGCTTTACCTATACCTTATTGGCGATATGGGATGATGCTACTTTAGATTATTCCGGTAAGATTAACTATACCTTTGGACTGGACCTTCATCTTAAAGAATCCTTGCATCTTAATAAAACAACTTTTGAGCCAGGAGATAGTATTGGGGTTCTCATTGAACAGCCTTTTGGTCTTGACTACAGAATTGAAACCCCTATATTCAAGAATACCATTGGTGTTTTTTATCACGAAAACGAACTGGTTGCACTGGTGCCTATCGATAGCCGAACCGCTCCCGGTGCCTATAGTCTAAGTCTATATGAAGCTTCGACCAATACGTTTTTAGAGAAGATTGAATACCAGATTATCGAAAAGATTTTTGAAATACAACATTTGACTACTAATACCTCCACCGCTTCTCTTAGATCCGATGAAAATGCCCGAAAAGACGCAGAAAAATTTAAAAATGCAAAAGCTTATTCTGTTGGTGAAAAGCTATGGGATAGTCCTTTTATTCAGCCTGTTGAAGGCCGTATATCCACAGAATACTCGGTCATTCGATATGTTAATAACGGACCAGAAAGCTCTAGGCACAACGCCATTGATATTGCTGCACCTCAAGGTACACCTATAAAAGCCGCTCATAACGGTATCGTCACATTCTCCTCTGACCTTATTATATCCGGTAACGTGGTTGTCTTGGATCATGGATTAGGGCTTTTTACCACCTATGTGCATATGCATAAAATCTATGTAGAGGATGGACAAGAGGTAGAAAAAGGGGAGATCATCGGTGAAGTCGGCTCCACTGGCTTTTCAACCGGTCCTCATCTACACTTTGCTGTATCTAAAAATGGTGTCAATCTAAATCCTTGGAAATTCATGGAAGAAGACCCTTTAGTTTTTCCAACATGGAAACCAACGCCTTAAATCAAAGCGGTAAAATAATTATGGATCGGATATTTTGGATATAACATATGATATTGATGAATTATGACTTTTGATCGAATAGTGGCAAGGGATTCCAAAGTGTCATAGCCAAATAACCACTGGGCTAAGGATTCAATATCCACTGTGATATCCGGTGCTTCATGGGTAATGCTCACTTTTCCATCTATTCTGTATATATGGTTGTTCTCAAGAATCTGGTCATCTATGACCTTGATGGTACAGGTTCCTAAGAGATCTGCCATGGCTTCAAAAAGTAATTCTACGTGAAGTATACGGGCCATCATAAAAGGTTTTTCTATTCTTTCATGTTCTTTCATATGGGGAATTAGATGTTTTAAGGGATTGTTTTTTGGCATTTGCCATTGAATCGCTTTTCCCTCTGCAATACTTCCCATATAATCTAAGATGTTCATCAGACCTTCATCGGATGTATAAATACATTCTCGAACAAAAACATCCTCAAAATCGTAATAAATCACATATCCATCAGGCACAATAACCACATGCCCCTTTTCCGAATGTACTTCTTTTAATAAATGTTCAAAATCACGCATGCCTCTGTTTTGAGATAATGTTAGTGTTTTCTTATAATCATTGTATATCGGTAGTAACTGAATGCTTGTTTCTACGCTTATTTCTTCATTTGGTACTGTCCTTATGATTCGCTTAAGGTTCTGATAATGGAACTTATAAAGCGCTACGTCCTGAACAAAACCAAAACCGAACTGATCATACAGTCTTGAGTCTATAGGCATAAGGACTGAGAAGACATCGCCTGCATCATATCTTTCTCTTAGCAACCATGTCATCATTTTTCTCATTAGACCTTGCCGTCTATGGGATTGTTTTGTTGCCACGCCCACCACATAGGAAACATTATAGAGACAACCTTGCCACATTAATTGGTATGGGTTTAGGTGCGCCATCGCGATAAGGCTATCACCTTCCATATAACCTGCTACTTGGTTCATATGAATATGGGTATTAAAATAATAGGCCACCAGAGATGGCCCATCTTCTACAAATGTTTCTTGCCATAAATCTATGGCTTTATCTTTTTCCCGTTCATGCAGCCTTCTAATCATAGCGCCTCCATAGTCATATTAAACTTTCTCACGGATGTTGTATTTCTTGATTAAGTCGATGGGGTAGTAACTTAATTTTGCTTTTCTAAGGCCTTCAAGTCCTAAGTCATCCTCGCGGTTAACAAATTCTACATTTGGATAGGCATGTATCAAAAACTCCTGATTGATGACTTGATAAAGACCTCGTACTTCTGGATCTGCTTTTTCAATATGTATCACCGCTTCTCTATCATGATTCATTAGAGAGCCAATGGTCACTGCTTTTAACACATCGTCAATGTATATCGCGCCCACTTTAACTTCTAGAATGGTCATTTGTTCGATAATCTTACAGATACCGACTATTTCATCAGCTAGCATACCAGCGTCTTCTCCTTTGCTTTCTCCCCAAGCCTTTACAAACTCACAGATCTCATGATTTCTATCACTAGAAATCTCTTTATACCGCCATCTTCCCTCATATTCTCTTTTGAAGCTATTTAGATGGTTTCTCTTTTTACTGAGTTTTTTACCCTTAAGTGTTCTTAGAGCCTCAGCATCATATAAATAGTCATATTGCTTTCTATCTGTTGTAATATCAAATTGACCCTTATAGTTTATTTCAATAAAATCTTTGTAGATTTCGTCTGTTACCAAAATCTCAATGGGTTGACGAATACTATGAAAATAATCAATTAAAGTTTCTGTGGCTTCATAGAAATAGCTTTCTTCACAAAGGGGCATTACGGCATAAGTCTTGCCTTCAAACTCTTCAATCAACAGTATATAATGCTCAAATTTGGCGTATCGTATGTTGTATCTATTATTCCATAAATATAGGGTGGCAAAACAATACTCACAATTTGGGATTGAA
This sequence comes from Petrocella sp., assembly GCF_059865615.1. NCBI lineage: Bacteria > Bacillati > Bacillota > Clostridia > Lachnospirales > Vallitaleaceae > Petrocella > Petrocella sp. The sequence goes on from NZ_JCBCDA010000113.1 coordinate 89,513, forward strand.
CGTTTATCAATATAGGGTGTTAATATTTCCTGATCATCAATGGTTAATGGTTTTAGTTCCATGTTGTTCTCCAATCTATGGGCTTGATTCTTACTAGCTTCATATTTTCAATTTTATTCACTTTTTGTCAGTAAACAGATGGATTGGGCACTGATGCCTTCTTTTTCACCGGTAAAGCCCATTCCTTCTTCCGTTGTTGCTTTTATATTGATATTACTTATGCTGGTTTTTAAGGTTTTCCCTATAATCATACGCATAGTATCTATATATGGGGCCATCTTAGGAACTTGAGCAATAATGGTAGCATCTATGTTCACAAGCTTATAGCCATTGAGGACCATAAGGCTTTCAACTTCTTTTAGAAGCATAATGCTATCCGCATCTTTGTATTTCTCATCTGTATCCGGAAAGTGCTTGCCGATATCACCTAAAGCCATCGCACCAAGTAAACTGTCCATAATTGCATGGGTCAATACATCTGCATCACTATGTCCTAAGAGCCCATGGATATGGGGAATGGTCACGCCCCCAATAATCAAATCTCTACCTACAACCAATCTATGTACATCATATCCCATGCCTATTCTCATATAATTTTCTCCCAATTCTATTAGCTCGATTTTTAATGCGACAAATAGTGGGTTAATAGATGATCCATGTGCTCAATATTCTCATTTAAGAGTTTTAAGGTTTCATAGGATTTATCTCTTGAGCCCACCACTATAATACTCGTGACGTCTCTATTGTGAATGATACAATCTAGTTTTTCAAGAAGCTGATCCATACGGTGAAGAATATGTTCAAAGCATTCTACAAATTCTGGCTCCTTATAACCATGATCACCTTTGGACAATCTAAAGCAAATGTCATATGTTATATGAGACATTTCCCTAAGTAAGGTGGTCATTTTTATGATTTTCTCAAGTTTAACACTTTTTTGCTCATTCTTAAACGTAAAAAAATCTTTCTGGTAATCCATGATTGTTCCATTAATCCAATTGATATTATTAAATAAATCCCCATAATCTTTCATGATTTTATGAGTATCCTCATAATTATTAAGGCTTAATATTTGATAAATGGCTTTTGTTTTTTTACTGATTTGTTCTAATAAGTGATAGACTCTTTTTTCCATCATATGTTTGTAGCCCATAAATGAAAAAAGCAGATTAACAAACATAGCAATGGTAACACCTGTTATTAAGGCGGTTATTCTAAGCTTAAAGGTTTCAAATTCACTTGGATTACCAAGCATGTCCAATTGAACATATTGAGTCATATAGATAGATGTAAATACTGCGACAACTGAAAATTGACGCCAATTGATTAACAAACTAACATACAAGGTAACCGTTATAGATAATGCCGCTGACCATGGATTATAGCCTAAAACTGATAAGATGATACCCGTTATTAATGCGCCAATAATAGAGGCTTCGACTTGTTTAAAGCCACTTCGAATGCCTGTTAAATTAACCGGTTCTAAGGTTAACATCATACCGAAAAGTACAGAAATCATATCTTTCGATACATATGGAATGCTTTCCCCCACAAAAGAACCAATCAAAACCGCAACAAAAGCTTTCAATAGAAACTCCTTTGTATCGAAGAGTCTTGCTTCCTTATTAATTAGAATATAGTTTAACAACTTCATTTTATGCCTCATTTCTTTTAATCGTTATTGTTCCATCATCATACAACGAAATCAAGAATAAAACAAGATATGTCATGACATATTCCTATTACTTTTCCTTAAGTACCGCTTCATAGACCTCATACGTTTTTTCATACGTATTATCTAGGGTAAAGCTGTGAACAATATTGGTGCCTTGCTTGATTTTCTCTTCAATTTTATTATTATTCACAGGATCTAGCACCCATTTAATCTGTGCTTTCATCATAGATACGTCATTTGGATTGAAATAGATACCCGCATCCTGTGCTACTTCTCTAAAACTACCAATATCACTTAATATTGTCGGACATTTCATAGTAAATGCTTCCAATATCGGTATGCCAAATCCTTCATATAGAGAAGGATAGACAAAAGCTAAAGCTTGACGATAACAAGCCGCCAATACTTCGTCATTCAAATTACGTTGCCCTACTTGTCTGTTAATACCAAGTTCAGCAATCTCTTTACGTTCGTTTTCTGTAAACTCACCACCTCCAACACATAAAAGATTTAGGGTTTCATCTTCTAACAGAACCATCGACATGGCCTCTAAAAACAACTTAAAGTTCTTATTGTCTGTTCTTTGTCCTACAAACAGAATATAGCGTTTTGGTAATCCTCTTAAGGTAATATTGACTTTTCCAAATCTTAAAGGTAGGCCATGGTAAACAACGGTAATCTTCTCAGGTTCTAGATGATAAAAATGAATTAAGTCTTCTTTCGTATTATTTGAAACTGCAATTATATGATCTGCGGCCATAATCAGCTTTTTTTTCTCTTCCAATAAAGTATCAATATTGCCATAATACTGAGGCAATAGTTCTCTACCTAAATCATGAATTGTAATTACTACTTTTTCGTTTTTAATATATTTCAAAAAATAGGTATTATAATTCGTTGGATGAAAGATATCCACCTGTTGCTTACTCAAAGTTCGTTTGGTCAAAAACTTTGAAATCCAATTATTAACCTTCTCAACTAACATGCTTTCATATTTATGATCAAAATTATCATTTAATTTATTATAGTAATAATTTTTCGAATGAAATACCGGTACAATCACATCTTCCTTATCTGAGCATTGGATCAGATTGGTGAAATATCTGGATATGCCTCCATAACGTTGTGTTCTGAATATTTGATAATCATATAATACTTTCATAATTCATCCCTTCATCTATCAAACTTATCCTGACATTTAGCCGCTTACAGCTTTCTCCTTCTACAATCTTAACCTATTTTATACAATTACGTCAACTAAAGAAGCTTTAATTAAGAAGAATGACTTAACGTGGTTAAAGCATTAAAATAAGCTTCTTAAAACCCCAATAAAAATAAGCGCCATAAGGCACTCATTTTATTCATTAATTCGATTTTCTTTCTTGCATGATACTTAAGAAGTGGCAATCCACAGTTAGAGTATATAGATGCTTCTTCATTGTGGATTAGGCTAGCCAAAATCTTTTAACCATAGGATAGAAGCACGAATCAATTACAGCAATAGATTATAGTTTTCTTTGTAAGTGCGTCCAATTGGTATCATATTATCATAATGCTTAATTTTGATCATACTTTGGCTATTGTTTTTATTAACATAGTCAATGAATAATAGATTCACAATATAACTTCGATGAACACGAATGAACTGTTCTTTCGGCAACTGTTCCTCAAGTTCACTCAGTGTCACTCTCCCAATCGGGTACCTATCATTTTTCATGTAAATATAAGCAACCTTATCTACCGTCTCAATATAAACTATCTCGCTATGGTTAAAAAAATAGTCTCTTGATTTACGTCTGATTTTAAGCCTACTTAATTGATCTTGAACAATTACTTTTTTGTACAAGAGTTCTTCTAACATATCCGTTAAATAATTCATTGAAAACGGTTTTCTAATATACCGATTACACTTAGATTTGTTATATGCTTCTAAGATATTCTCAGTTGGCTCTTTGATGCCTGTAACAATGACAACCCAAGCCAAGTCATATTGTGGTAGCTTTCTAATGGCATCAATAAAAGCATAGCCATTACCATCCGGCAACAGAAGATCTACAATAAAAATGCTTATTTCGTTCTTTTTTGTCATATCCAATGCGTCTTTAATGGTGGTTGCTTCAAGAACATAATCGAAAAGCTTTTTTATGCTTACCGCTTCTTTAATCTGCTCACTTATCTCCGGTTCGTCTTCTAAAATCAACAATGTCATATATGGCCCCCCAATGCATTTAGGACTCCTCATCAGCCCTAATTCTTAGTGTATTACTGTCAGATCAAAATAGTAAGTTATGCTAACAAAAACATTTAACACTTGAACACACTAAACTAAGTCGCTAATCTATCGCCATACTTTATGTCAACAGGTATTATTGACTACTTAACCATAGTATAACCTCATGAATTTCTTTAAACAAGTGCAATGTACCCATTTACTTTTAACCTGTCCTAAAGGATTTCTTACCTAGGACTTTCGTGTCGGTTTTGATACATTATGACAACCAATGATATGCTGTATTTTATTTTCAGGAATTAAAAAAGACCTCATAAGAGATCTTTTTTAGTAGCGGAGATCGGATTCGAACCGATGACCCTCCGGGTATGAACCGAATGCTCTAGCCATCTGAGCCACTCCGCCGTATATGTAGTTATAGAGCTTTCACTCTAATGGGCGCAACAGGGCTCGAACCTGTGACCCCCTGCTTGTAAGGCAGGTGCTCTCCCAGCTGAGCTATGCGCCCGGGAAATTAATAATTACCATTATGATAATAACAGGGGCAGTAGGACTTGAACCCACGACATCCGGTTTTGGAGACCGACGTTCTACCAACTGAACTATACCCCTATACTTATTGAAAACTCGACAAACCCACTTTGAAGCCCCATTTTTTATTGGAGCAACGAAAAGAATTATAACATCCTGATCTTCATTCGTCAATAGCCTTTTATACTTTTCTGTGTTTTTTGAATCTTTTTTTTTCTATTTTCTTTTCATACCATGATATCATACGTTTCCCTATAAAAGATACTACTATTGTTAAAAGAATTAATAAAATGGATTTGTAAGGTTTTGAAATAAATGCTCCAATATTATAGCCAATGAAGCTCAAAGAAAAGACCATAATTAATTTCCCAAAAAACAAAGCAAAGAAATAATCATCTTTCTTCACATCTGCCAGTCCTGCTAAACCGCAAACAATAATAGAGGGGGTAAAAGGGAAAGCCAGCATTACAAAAATCGGTACAAAACCCTTCTCCTTAATCCAATGCAGTAAATTGTCAAACCGTCTGCTTTTATGCACCAAACGACTAAAGCGGCTGCGTCCAAATCTTCTTATAATCAAAAAGACCAACCATGAACCAATAAATGTCCCAATGAAAGAATATAAATAGCCTTGCCAAAACCCATAAGCCAATACATTGATGGTGACAAAAACAACCAATGGCAATGGCGGAAAAAAAGCCTCAACCATGGCTAAAAGAATGCCGGCAAATGGACCGTACTGAGAAAACCTAGCCACAAACTCTAGAACTAACTCATATTGTTCCGTTAATGCTACTGTATCAATGTCCATGCTAATCACCTTTCCCAAATATAGAAAACCCATCTTCTCTAGATATTTAGATGAAAAGATGGGTTACAAGTCTGTTATTCGATTGTTATGTCTTTTTCATCTACTTTTTCATTGACTGAAGCTTTTCCTGCTACTTCTTCTGTCTTTTTTTCCTCTGTATTTTTTATTTCTGTTTTTTTCTTACCTTCTTCACCTTTAGGTATAATAAAACTTAGACCAATAAGTATGATAATCATAGGGATCATCATTTCTCCAACACTCAAATTACTTAAATACTTAATGTTAAGGTTGTCCAATTGAAATAATGTACCAATCAAGATGAGTATTAGACCAAACAGATTGGAAGATTGATAGTCCATTAAGTGCTTGATACCCAATAATATAAGTATGAGTGGCCAAAAAGTACTATATAGATCCCAAGACTCGACATAACCTAGGCTACTTAGTAATGATATAATACCGACCGCTATAAGAATAATACCAAATACACTACTACTCGATACTTTCATTTTTTTCATAATCGTTTCGCTCCTTCTTATATAGAAATCTAGTATGGTTCTTTGACCTTTTAACCATATCTGTATTGTACAACAGTTTTATTAATAAACAATTAGAAAAAAATTATAATAACACTTAATTCAATCTCTTAAGTAGGCTATGGATTCAGGAGGTCAAAAAAGTTCGTGACCTCATGATCAATTTTCTCTTTGACGGCTTTTGTATAACCAATCTTATCCGTTGCATCGTCTATGAAATCCAGCATTCGGACATAATCTTTTGGCCTAAGCACTTTAAAGTTTCTTTCATCATCTATGCTATAAGCAAAGCCAGGCAAGCTCGTTTCCCCTCTGCCTTGAAGACGGCTTACATATATATCATGTCCAATTTTTGATGTAAGATGACTTTTATGATTACTCTTTAGCACAAATACAATCCAGTCTTCTTTTTCCTCATAAGGTTCACCGATTATCACCTGATGATCACCTCTTAAAGTGTTCACTGATTTTAATATAATTATATCATGAAGATATAAACTTGTCATGACCATGACAGATAGAACCAAGAGCATAATGGGTACAATAATACAGGCTTCAATGGTGATACTTCCTCTTTTCATAACATCTCCTAAACCCAAATCAAAAACAAATGCGCAGCAGCAATAAACGGTACAAATGGCAAAAGTGTCTTGCGATTGGCTTTACCAAACATCAAGCATATCAGGCTAAAAACACCGGACATGATTAATGCCATCATGCCTAATATCAAAACATATATACCGCCATAAAATAAGCCTATGAGTGCCATAACATAAGCATCACCTTCACCAAAACCACCTCTTGAAATGCGGCTCAACGCGACAAGTAGAACTAATGTCACCAAGGCACTAACAAGATTGATCCATCCACCCAGTGCTGGCAATGTCATATTTAAACATAGACCCAAGCCCCCACCTACTATAATCAGATCCATTGGCACTAATAATTCACGATAATCTTTATACCCTATCGTTAGTAATAAAACTGATGTTAGATAAAAAGTTAAATAGGATGTCGTATCTGTAAATTGATAAGTACATATACTGTGCACCCCCATGCTTATAACTATTGTGCAGAGCATCCATAGCGTTTTAATTTTATTATTTTTTTCCCCGTTACTAAGGTAGTTCCCAGTCATCCCACCAATTATAACTGCACCTAAATACTCCATACTATTGGGCCTCCCTCTTCTCAATACAGCCATATTTTTTACAGGGCTGATAACCTCTTTTTTCGGCTTCTTCTTTTGTTACCGCCTCAATCTTTATCGCCCTTATTCTAGGACAGCTTTTACTCAAATGAACTTTAGATGTTTTGCTGGTATAATAGATTGGGTATATATCTTTTTCCTCTTGACTTACCGGTATGTTATAGTTTGATTTGCAATAGATACACAAGTCCTCATCATCTAGAACACGTTCACTGTACCGATCTTCTTGAAGCTCTTTTACCAAACATGAATAAACATGATAACTATAATTATCCGAAGAGGCTGTGGCAATAAAGTATAATGATTCTTCAGGCGCTTCTTTTTTCCCCACCGAGGTATTGCCGTCATAACTACCTGTGAATGCTCTAACCTTTACGGATTGATAAATTGGTATCCCCTCTTTTATAAAACCGCCCAAAGGCAAATCAATACGATAGCGTGCTATGATTTCTATGGTATCATCATAAAGCATAAAGGAGGATGCTGAGAAATCAATGATGCCTTTTTCACTAAATACCCCCCATCCCCTTAAACGTTCGTCGTCCAAATATTCCCTAAACATTATCTTAGATATTTGGGAGGCAACTATAGCGTTTGAAAATTCCATTAATTCTGTTATCGCCAGCCCTTTTCCATAGGTTAAAGCTTCTCCGTAATGCCGTTTAGTTTCTGATATAAGATTAAGCATTTGACTATGAATGGTGTCTATTTGTTTAGCTAATTCTATGGGCTTCCATCCCTGCTCGTCGGGTCTTTTTACCTGTTCATCTGGGCTTCCTAGGATTGTATCTAACTTAAACAGTTCTTGACCATACGTGGACCTATTGAGGCTTTGAAGAACTGCTTCTACTGACGACTTATAATCACGAGATGCATAAGCATGAATATATGCTTCTTGTTGGGCATCCACCAAACCCGTTTTCTCGAATGCATATACATGAACTGACATATCGTGAGCCATTCTCGTCATTGCCCCATCTATTTCCGATTGAATGTAATAGATTTTCATAAAATACAATATAAAACCCAGGGTCACAATAACAAAGGGTAATAAAATGGAAGCCTCAATTGTTAAGGCACCTTTTTGCCTACTCATAACCATTGCCTACTTCTACAGCTAGTCTATGGTAACCTTTAAAACGGCTTTTTCGTTCTTGCATAGCAGGCATGATATTGATGAATCCATATCTAACCTTAAAGGTCGCTCTAATATCTATACCGAATACATAATTACCTAATGTCCATGATTCATTAGCTCTAGCTGTTTTTATATTGATTTCTATCACATCTAACATACGCAGCACTCTATCATCCAACGCCTTCCAATCCATCAACATAAAGAATCTTAAATAATCTTCGTAACTGGCTGCCGGAATAAATTCAGTCAACTGTTCTCCTTTAACTTTTGTGTCTACAGCCGGACTTTTTTCCAGCAATTTATTACTTGTACTTTTTTTTATCTGTTCTGTCTTCTCTATAATAAAATCAGCGGATATTTGTTCACCTTTTTTTCCTAGAGCTTCAATCTCTTGGTTGATTGTAAGCTCCAATAGATCAAGGCCTTGACCTGTAACCTCTGATGCTTCTTGAATGATTTTCTCTTTATGTATTTGGATTTTCTTGGTATAGGCTGCTTGTAAATCTCTCTTGATATTAGATAATAATGAATGGGTAATTTCCTTGTTTCGAGTACCGGTTGCGACATCTTGTTTGAAGGTCTCTAATATTTCATATCGGCTATCTGTTCTTGGGTAGTCTGATATAGAACCATCATAAACATTTGTCCCCTCATTATATGATAGTAATATGGCATCCATCCTCCTGAGTAAATCGTCTTCATAACTTTGTGCCATAGCATCGGCCATCTGAATCCCTTCCATCTGCATAACTTGAATCTGCTCTTCTAGTAAGCCGTTAACATCCTCACTAAGAGCATCCTTTAGTCCCACTACCCATTTTTGTGCTTCATCTTGAAGCCCATTTAGTGTATCCTGAGTCTTTTTTACTGCCATCTCACTACCTTGTTCAATGATGTTAGATGTTAGATTCTCAGGACCTAAGAACCAAGAGGTTTTAGTTTTTAGTAGTGGCACTTTTCGACCTTGTAGAAGCATCACTAAATCTACCAAACTCTCTGCGGTAGCCCATAACAAGCCAATAATTAGTGCTATTGCTAAGGCTAAGGCACCTAAACTCCACCAACCGGCAACTGCATTTGCAAGGTTCATAATGATTGTCCTTTTTGATGGATCCGTTACTAAATGTATAGTGTTTAATGCTATTCTCATCGCCACTATTTTGCCGGATATGGTGGTGACTGCATCCAATTGGTCTGTTTTTCCTGTAATTATATACTCAAGTTCCGAATCCAATATATGGTTCTTTTTCTTATAACCAGACAAAGTTAAGGCCTCTTGATCTTCTTTATACTTCCCAGCCATAGAAGTAAACATGCCAATAGCATATTCGTTCAATAATAATTGGTCTTTAAATCCCGATCCAATATGGATGAGATTAGAAAACAACTTCCCATCTAAAGCTTTCAGCTCAACTTCTTCAGATGCTTGGTCTTCTTCATGTGTTGTGGCACCATCATAAGGCATTAAAAAAGAAGGTAATGTATTATCAAAAGGGTACTCAGTCGGTAACACTGCATCAAATAAACTTCGAACATCTAAATCTGAAACATTGCTTTTTACATTCTCAAAAAAGCCTTTACCATCCACCAATGTCCCATTAATGTTCGCTTGACCATCTAAACCATAGTCTGAGTAATCAAAATACAGGTCTTTTCGATAATAAGTACTCACCAGATCACAGACGTTCTGAATGTCTCTTTTCATAGTTGAATAGCCCATTGTCTTGATTTTATAATGTTCCATTCCGACTTTTAGAGGACCATACCTTTGCCCTTTGTTTAGAATCATCAACGCCTGTTTGGATAAACCAGCATCTTTAAAGCATTCGGCAATCATTGCCGGGTAATCATTAATTATCTTTTGTATTATGGGTTCTTGTTTTTCTAATAATTGAATGTTTTCCACAAGGCGTTCATGCATATAAGTAAGATTCCCCAATGTGTCAAAGTTATCTTTACGCATATCGGCCCCATAAGATGTTTTTATGGTTTCAAGCTCTTCCATAGCATGATCAAAGGTTCTAACAATATAGTCCTCCTTATTTTGGTTTTCTTGGTGAACAAAACCATCAATCTCCTGCTCCAATATTTTACCTTTTTCTTTAATCCACTCAATCTCATCTCGTGCCTTCCTATTCATTCCTAGCACACTATCGTCTCCAAGGGTTAACCCACCAAAATCCTTCATTTTTTCATCCAGAGTCCCAAAAATAATCGTTAATTCTGTCACTTGTTTTTCTTTCAGAGCCACTACCGTCTTGATCTGACTATTAATCTCTTTAATCCTTCTTTGTTTGTTGCTGATTTCTTTTTTGATGGACGCAGCCCGATCCGGATCTTGTTCACCTGCCCCCAGCTTCGCTCTAAGTGACCGAATCTGATCTCTCACTTTGTCCTGTCTTGCTTCTAAATCTGCATGCTTATCTTGTGATTCTTGCAGTTCTATTACCAATGCCTTAAATTGGATATAGGCCGCATCAAAAGATGAAGCCAGCCTGCTTATATCAATTTCTTTTTTTTCTAGACTTTTTTCAATTTCATTCACCTGAATAACAGATGTTTCAGGTGCTTGTACCTTGACTTTCGGTAGGACTATTTTGACAAAATTATCATCTACCACCCTTATCTTACCGGATGGGTTTATATCAATACCTTCAATCCACCTATACAGATTCATATAGGCTTCTTCAATGTCAAGGGTTTCCTCAACGATAGTATCTTTTGTCTGAATAAAGGTGGTTGTCTTTCCAAGTTTTTCTATAACCAAGACTTTTTCTAAAAATGGCTCTAATAACAGTAAAGGCGCTCTTAATTCCATAAAAGCCACCATGTCTCTTTTTACATAATCAAGACCCTCATGGCTAATGAGCTGACGGCCGCCTATAACCTTCACATCCTCAAGTTCCAAAGGAATCAGCTTATAAGGTGATGGATGTTTGACCGAAATATACTCATTCAAAAGACTTTTATCTGTAAGATTAGGGTCATTATGAATATTCCCTTCAAGGTAATAGGTTAAATCATTTGCCATAGGGCTTTGGTTTTTATCGTGGACATTGTCATATCCATTTATATAATACAGATCACTATAGTTGGTGTCTCTGGCAAAAATACCATATTCATTTTTGAGTATATGATCATAACCGCCTAGAACAGATTGGCTAGCCGATAACAACGCTCTTTCTGCTTGTATCATTGCTATCTGATATCTTGTAATCTCAACAATGGAGCATGAAAAAGCCACCAAAGAAAGAAATACAATTGCTAAAAATATAGATATGCCCCCTTGTTTATGCTCCAAAGTCTCGCCCTCCCAACCCATAAAGCTATGTGTTTTCTCTAAGCTCACTTAAATATTATACATAACAACAAATCAGTTGTCTATGCTATTTAAGATACTTTATTATATTTTGTTATCTAATTGTTGCATAATTTAGCTATTATTTACATATATGGGGATAAATGGAAAAATAAAAATAGGCTATCCCAGATTAAAATCCGAGATAGCCCTAGGCTATATATTTATTTCGAATACATATTACGTTTTACATAATGCGTGTGAAGCAATTCATGGGATTTGTGTCCCAGTGGGGCTTTCAAATAAGTTTCATACAAATGGATAATGGCTTCATTTTCATGGGATTTTCTTAATATCTTACCTTCATCTTCTCGGTAAATGGCTTCCATTCTTTTTTCTCTAATTGCTTGTGTGGTTTGCCTTGGTTGACCGCCACCACTGATGCACCCGCCAGGACAAGCCATGATTTCTATAAAATGGTAGGGCGATGTGCCTTGTCTAATCTGATCCAGTAATATTTTGGCATTGGATAAACCACTTGCTGCTGCATATCTAACCGTAACACCTTCAAGACCTGACCATTCCGGCGTGGTCTTGTCTATTAACAAACTACCTTCTTTTATACCTTTAAAACCCATTATTGACTGTACATGTAGGTTTTTATAAGGCATCTCAGTACCCGTTATAATCTCATATACGGTTCTAAGGGCTGCCTCCATGACACCACCTGTGGCTCCAAAAATATCCGCCGCTCCGGATGACAAACCCATCGGGTTATCAAACCGCTCATCCTCTAGATGAACAAAATCAATACCGGCGTCTTTAATCATTTTTGCTAACTCTCTTGTCGTCAAAACAGCATCCACATCACCAAGCATTTCTTCTCTAGTAATCTCATATTTCTTCGCTGTACAAGGCATAACAGACACTACAAACATGTCCTTAGCATCCATATCCAACTGATCTGCGTAATAGCTTTTTGCCAAAGCGCCAAGCATCATATGAGGCGACTTACAGGAAGATAGGTGGTCTAATTGATCGGGAAACTTATGCTCTACGTATTTAATCCATCCAGGACTACAACTGGTAATCATCGGCAATGAGGTTTTATCACCGGATATCAAGGCTTTTAACCGCATTAAGAGCTCTGTACCTTCTTCCAAAATAGTCAGGTCAGCAGCAAAATTCGTGTCAAACACATCGTCAAATCCAAGTTCTCTTAGTGCTGCAGCCATTTTCCCAGTTACTAAAGTACCTGGTTCATATTTAAATTCCTCACCTAGTGCCGCTCTAACTGCCGGCGCTGTTTGAACGACAACCCTTTTGTTTTTATCCAGTAGGGCTTCCCATACATTTACTGTTGCATCTCTTTCTTTAAGCGCACCAACCGGGCAAACCGTTGTACACTGGCCACAGAAGGTACAATTAATATCCATCAGTTCAAAGCCTTCAGTCGGACCTATAAAGGAATCAAAACCTCTATTCTGATTCTCCATAATCCCTATGCCTTGTATTTCGTTACAGACCGTAATACATCTTCTGCAAAGAATACATTTTGATAAGTCTCTCTCTATGGATGGGTTACTGATGTCTTTGACACCTAACTTTGAATGGGCACCTTGATATGGATTCTCTTCTTGCAGTTGTATCCATTCTCCAAGTTCCTGGAATTCACAACCACCGCTTCTTGAACAGACAAGGCAGTTGTCATCATGATCTGACATCATCAGTTCATAGACAACCTTTCTGACTTTTCGAACCTCTTTTGTATTGGTCTTAACCATCATACCTTCTCTTATCTTTGTAATGCATGATGCTTGAAGATTCCTAGCACCTTCAACTTCAACGACACAGATTCTGCATGATCCGACTTGGTGTACACCTTCTAAATAACATAGGCTTGGAATCAATATGCCATTGGCTTTGGCCGCTTCCATGATGGTTGAATTTTCATCTGCCTGTATTGTTTTGTTATTAATTTTTAACGATACCATGATTCTACCCCCTTACCGTCTATCACATCTTAAGCATCGCATAGCTTCTGCCATGGCATTGAGTTTATGGTAGCCTTTTGAAACCTCTTTAAAGTTATTTTTACGGTCATCTACTTCAAGCATACGTCGGTCAAAACGCATATGTTCATCCGGCGAATCTTCATCTCGTGCTTTTGGTATGTCGATTTCTTCACCTTTGTTTAACGCACCGTCTCCACCTAAGTAAGTATCTATAGCCACTGCGGCTCTTTTACCATCTGCAATAGCCCATATGGCTGTATCCGGGCCTCTTACCACGTCACCGCCGGCAAATACACCTTCCATTTTCGTCATGCCACTGATGGCATCCACGACAAACGTTCCCCATGCTGTCATCTCAATCTCATCTTTATCGATAAATGGTAAATCACTATGTTGACTTACTGCCGGAATCACCATGTCTATATCCATGTAGAATTCTGAGCCAGACTCCGGAATTGGCCTTCTTCTTCCGGACCCATCAAATTCACCTTGAGTCAAATGAATCAACTTGATCGACTTTACTTTTTCATCACCTTCTATGGCAATAGGTGCCACCAAGGTATGAAGGATAAGCCCTTCTTCTATACCTTCTTCGATTTCTCTCTTATCTGCAGGCATATCCGTTAGAATTCTTCGGTATAAGACATGCACTTCTTTTGCACCAAGTCTTATCGCTGTCCTAGCCGCATCCATGGCCGTACTACCACCTCCGATAATTGCCACTTTTTCACCTACTTTAACGTCTTTTTCCATATTGACATCTCGTAAGAAATCAAGACCTGGATAGACATTGACAAGGTCCTCACCTTCTATACCCACATTGTTACTGTATTGAGTGCCTGTGGATATGTATATGGCGTCATGATTGGCGCGTAAATCTGCAAACGTAATATCTTTTCCTATTTCAGTATTTAGGAATATCTTAACACCCGATTGCTTAAGTGCATCTATTTCCTTTTGCAACATTTGTTTCGGCAACCTATATTCAGGTATACCAAACCTTAAAATACCACCTGCTTGATCCAGTGATTCATAAACACTGACCTCATAACCTGTTTGCGCTAAATAAAAACCACAAGTCAAACCTGAAGGTCCTGCTCCTATTATGGCAACTTTTTTACCCTTTGCAGGGTACTGAATTGCTCGATATGGTTCATTCATACCATAGACTTTGTCAGCAATAAAACGTTTGACGTCAGCGATTGCCAATGCTTCATCTAACTGGCTTCTTCTACACTTACTCTCGCAAGGATGGGTACAAACGCGACCACACACAGCAGGGAAAGGGTTTTCACGCCTGATTAAGTTGAACGCGTCTACAAATCTACCTTCACCTACAAGTGATAAATAGCCAGGTACGTTGACTCCTGCCGGACATGAATTTTGACATGGCGATATGAATAAATCCATACAAACACCTGCGCTACAACGCTTTTCTTTTATATGGGCTTCATATTCTTCTCTAAAATAATGAATGGTACTAAGAACAGGATTCGGAGCTGTCTGGCCCAAGCCACACAGTGCTGAAACTTTGATGCTCTCGCCCAGTTCAATGAGTTTTTCAATATCACCTTCTACGCCATCGCCTGTCGTGATACGTTCTAAAATCTCAAGCATTCTTTTCGTGCCCAGTCTACATGGAACACATTTGCCACAAGATTCTTCTTGAACAAACTCCATAAAAAACTTAGCCACATCCACCATACAGTTATCTTCATCCATGATAATCAGGCCACCCGAACCCATGATGGCACCTTTTTCTATAAGTGAGTCATAGTCTACCGGTGTATTTAGAGACTCGCAAGTTAAACACCCACCGGAAGGTCCACCTGTTTGTGCTGCTTTGAAGTTTTTATCTTTTTTCAATCCACCGCAGATATCAAAGATGATATCACCTAGAGTCACACCCATCGGCACCTCTACCATACCTGAATTTCTAATTGCACCTGCAACAGCAAATATTTTCGTACCTTTACTTTTTTCTGTACCGTATTGTCTAAACCAATCTACACCATTTAACATTATCATGGGTATATTGGCTAAAGTTTCAACGTTATTGATAACCGTTGGCATGCCATAGAGACCTTTATCTGTAGGATAAGGAGGCTTCTGACTGGGTTCACCTCTCTTGCCTTCTATAGAGTGAAGCAGTGCGGTTTCTTCACCACAAACAAAAGCACCTGCTCCTGTCCTTATTTCAACATCAAATGAAAAATCACTGCTGAAAATATGTTCACCAAGCAAGCCTTCCTTTCTTGCCTGCTTAATTGCCACCTTCAGTCTTTCTACTGCCAAAGGATATTCTGCTCGAATATAGATAATACCGGTATTGGCACCTATAGCATAACCACCTATGGCCATACCTTCTATAATTGTATGAGGGTCACCTTCTAAAAGGCATCGATCCATAAAGGCACCTGGATCCCCTTCATCTGCATTACATATTATATACTTTTGATCACTGACTGATTTGTATGCGGCTTCCCATTTTAGTCCAGTTAAGTAACCACCACCGCCTCTACCTCTAAGTCCCGAGGCCATAATGATATCAATAACTTCCATCTGTGTTTTTTCTTTGATAATGTTATACAGGCTGTGGTAACCGTCGCTACCAATATACGCCTCTAAGCTATAGTAATCCATAACACCACAATTTTTCATGACACTTTTTTGCTGTTTGCTAAAGAAAGGTATGTCTTTTAAGTGTTCAAAAGTCTTGTCCAGCGTTTCATCATAATAACATTTTTCTGTTACAACTTGATTGCCTATCAAATGAGTTTTAACAATGTTCTCAATATCCTGTGGCACCAGCTTACAGTAATAAATATCATCTGGTAAAATATACAGGGATGGACCATAATCACAGGCACCAATGCATCCTGTCTGATTAATCTTCACCTTATCTTCAATACCAAATCTATTAAGACTTTCAAATAATGCCTGATAAATGGCTTCACATTTTGCTGATATACAACCGGCTCCAAAGCATACATTTATAATTCTTTCTTTCTCTTTGATCATCTTGTTATGATTAAATTTGATTCTGTTGAGCTCTTCAAAGGTTTTTATCATTATGCTTCACCACCTTCCAGATTTTCTAATATATCCAGAAGCTTATCCGGATTCACTTGCATATATAATTCTTCATTAATGGACATGGCGGGTGCTAATCCACAAGCACCCATACATCTTGTTATTTCCAAAGAATACTTAAGATCTTCCGTGGTTTCTCCAAGCTTAATTTTTAGTATTTTTTCAAGACGTTCTATAACTCTTTTACTACCTCTAACATAGCAAGCCGTGCCTAAACAAATTTTAATAACGTATTTGCCTTTTGGTACAGTTGTGAATAAACTGTAAAAGCTAACCACACCAGACACTCTTGATAAGGGTATGTCTAATTGATCTGCAATTAGTTCCTGGACTTCTATGGGCAGAAAACCGTATACATTCTGGGCCACATGAAGAATCTGAATCAGACTACCGGGATCATGATCATAATCTTCTATTACATCTTGAATAAACTTTAACTTCTCCTGTTCTGTCATCGCTTCACAATTACATGTTTTTTCTATCATCATTTAGCCCTCCATTCATTGCCTTTTCAACCATTATTCTCACTTTACCTCTGCTTTAGTTTAATCTGTGTCCATTATGCATGTCATTAGATCAGTCAAGTTCGAGTGGTTTTGATGCAACCGGATGTTGCGTTCTATCAGATGATGCTGTTAATTAATTAACTTATAAGTTAATTAATTAACAGATAATAAAGAGTTATCTTCTAATAAGTATAGCATATGTCATGCATTTTGTATATATGTCATATTTTTTAGTTATTATACTGTATTTTCCGAAGTTATTAGGTAAGCTTGATTATTGCTTCACTTCTCAAGAGAAAGAACTTATTATTGTGTCATAAAAATATCAAAAAAAGTAGTAACTCTAGGTTGATGCCTAAGTTACTACTTGTCTTACTCGTCTTTATATTAATTGGTAAGTATTTTTAGTTCTTCATCAATATCTTCTAATTGATCTTTGATCAATGCAATATTTCTTTCATATTCCTTAATTTTTGCTAAACGCTCCAATTTAAGATCTTCAAGTTCTTTGGTGGATGGTTTTGACAAAAGCTTCAACTCTGTTTCAACTTTGTCCAGGTTTAACTGATACTTTTCCCATGCTTTTTCAAGACTTGAGTCATAGTCGCCTACCTCCATGTACTTTTTAATACAGTTCATGTCATATACTATTCTACTTTTTTTCCTCAAGAGTTCTAGTCTTTTTTCCATATTCTTCTCCTCTCAATCTTTACTTATTGGATATTGTTCTTATACAGCCATTATAGCATGACGCTATAAAATTGTACATAGCTTATACATACTTATGTACTTTAAAAATACACAACCCTACTCCTTATATCGATCCTGGATTTCGTAAATACGATCAATGCCTTTAAAAAATGCCTCTACAACCTTTGGATCAAAATGTTTCCCAGATTCTTGTCGTATATAAATCAAGGCTTCTTCTGTTTTCCAAGCTTCTTTATAAGGTCTTTTGCTGGTTAAGGCATCAAAAACATCCGCTAATGCTGTTATTCTCGCAAATAAATTGGTCTCTATACCTACCAGTCCTCTAGGATATCCTTTTCCGTCCCATCTTTCGTGATGCTCTAAGGCAACAATTTTGGCGGTTCTAAGCAAGTCAGATTTATGGTCACCAATAATGGTCGCACCGATTATAGTATGTTTCTTAACAATTTCAAACTCTTCTTCTGTTAATTTTCCCGGCTTCTGAAGAATTGAATCCGGTACTCCAAGTTTGCCGATGTCATGCATAGGAGATACATTTCGTAATAGCTCTGCTTCACTTTCTGGAAATCCATAATGAAGCGCTATGGTTTTGCAAAATTCACTAACACGATAGATATGCATACCGGTTTCATTATCTCTAAACTCAGCTGCCATTCCTAGCCTTCGTATAATCTCAATTCGTGTTTCAGTTAGTTCCTTAGTTTTTTCTGCAACTTGAAATTCCAAGGCCTTGCTTTGACTGTATAGACTCAAATGTGTCTTAATCCTAGATAATACAATGGATGCACTAATAGGCTTTGTAATATAATCGACGGCGCCAATTTCTAAACCTCTTGCTTCATTAAAGGCGTCTCCTTTAGCTGATACAAATATAACGGGAATGCCTTTAGTAACCGGATTACTTTTTAATCTTTTACACACTTCATAACCATCCATATGTGGCATGACGATGTCTAGTAAAATAATATCCGGAGATGTTTTTTCAGCGATTTTTAACGCCATTGCACCGCTTTTGGCCACCTTAATATGGTAGGTTTCATTTAGGACACCTTCAAGGATTTCAATACTATCCGGTATGTCATCCACAATTAAGACCGTCTGCTTTTTATACATATACTTCACCCTAGCCTTTAACTCTTGAATTTTTCTTTAATTATTGTACTTGCTTCTTCAAACTCATAACTGTTGATATGATCAGTCAAATCTTTGAAGTCCTGATTAGGAAAATGCTTTCTTAGACTGTGTGTCATTTCCAAAAAGATTTTTTTGGCTCTTACATCATAAGCCTCTAGCATTTCATTTAATAATGGTAATTTTTCATAGAAAGCATTTTCTTCCATCGTCTCTTCTAAAACACTATCCTTCTTTAACTCAAGAAGTACTTCTTGAATCTCATCACAAACCAAGTAAAGTAGCTCTTCCAGTTCTTTAAGCTGATCATAATAATCTTTTTTTTGGTAAGCGTTATCTTTGATCATACGCTCTATAAGTTCAAAATGATGTTCCAATGTTGATGATCCTATGTGAGCCGAAAGTCCTTTTAGGGTATGAGCTGTACGAAATTTTTCCCCAATATTTCCAATATTAACATTTTCAAGCTCTTTGCAGACATTTTTATAACCTAGAAACCTTTCCATAATACTCATATAGAGTTGCATGTTGCCTTTATAGTATTCTTGAATAATATTTCTATTTATATGACTCGTTTGAGGGTATATAGAATCCTGCTTTTTTTTCATATGCCATGATAGATTTTCAGGACTCACGATACCTTTTGTCCATTTATTAATCATAGCATATAGTCTATCCGGTAAAATTGGTTTAGTTAAGTAATCATCCAGACCTTTTGCCAACACTTCAATCCTTGTATCCGACATAGCATCAGCCGTTAAGGCTATTATGGGAATTTTAATATGTTCTAATTCGTTTTTGATTTTTTGAGTCGCTTTATAACCGTCCAAAATGGGCATGTGTAAATCCATCAAAATTAGGTCATAAGTCTCATCACTGTCATTTAGTTCTCTAAAAGCATCCAAGCCATTAGAAACCACTTTGATTGTACCACCTTCATTTACAACAAATTCGCTAACAATCTGCTGATTGACTTCATTATCCTCTGCCAATAGTATTCGTACCCCTTTAATATCCCAAGTTTCCTTTATACCTAAATAAGTTGTCATACTTTGCGTCAGCGACAACTCATTTTTACATAACAACGACAAAATGGTGTCAAATAATATGGACTGATTAATCGGTTTCATTATAACTTCATCAAATCCTTCATACTTGGCCTGTGTTACCACTGCATCTCGTATATTTGCGGTTAACATAATATATTTCGTTTCCTGCAAATTTGATTTAATGGCTTTAAGCTGTCTTAAAGTTATTATGCCTTCATGGCCGGACATATTACAGCCAATTAAGACCATATCAAATTTTTGTTTATTTTTCACACATTTCAAAGCCCTCTCCTTGTCTGTAGAAACCACATGCTCAAAGCCAAAATTTTTCGTATATAACTCCAAAACATCTCTAACACTTCTATTTTCTTCTACAATCAATAAAGATATTTTTTTTAGATTGTCCGGAATCTCTTTTTTTTGATGAGCATTGGGTGCTACTGTAAAATTAGCGGTAAAAACAAAGTTACTTCCTTTACCTAATTCACTGCTGACATATATGTTGCCTCCCATTAACTCGACGATTTGCTTGGAAATAATTAGGCCTAACCCAGTTCCACCATATTTTCTTGTGGTGGAAGTATCCCCTTGAGAAAAAGCTTGAAAAATACTTTTTTTTTGAACCTCGGTCATACCAATCCCCATGTCTCTTATTTCAAAAAGCAAAGTGATCTCTTTTTCTGTTTTTTTCTTCGTGGTCACATTCAAAAATATTTCGCCTTGATCTGTAAACTTAACTGCATTATCTGTGATGTTTAGTAATACTTGACCCAGTCTAAAGGGATCGCCAATCAAAGTATTGGGTATTAAAGGGTCTTGCATGACAATCAATTCCAGACCCTTTTTATAAGCTTTTACGCTTACCATGTCCATAAGATTGTTCATAACATCCTCTAGATTAAATACGGTTTCTTCCATTTGCAGCTTACCGGCATCAATTTTGGAAAAATCAAGAATATCATTAATGATGTGTAGTAGTCTGTGGGCCGCATGATCAATCTTGTTTATGTAGTCTTCTTGCTTATGATTTAATGGTGTTTTCCGCAACAAGCTTGAAAAACCAGTAATGGCATTCATAGGCGTTCGTATCTCATGGCTCATATTTGCTAGAAAGGCGCTTTTAGTCTTTACAGAAGCTTCCGCTTGTTCCTTTAGAATCTTTAATTCATTGTTTCTCTTGTTAATGACTGCATTTGCATCGTCTATTTCATCTAACAACTTGGTCAACATGAGTTGATTTTTGTCTTTCATTTCTTGCAGATGGAGTCGGTTAACTTCAGATCGCTTTAACTTTTTTTCAATAATCCTCAACTTCTTTTCCATGATTCTGATTTCTTTTTCATATTCTTCTATGGAATATTCATGTCCTTTATGTTCCATCTATTCTTCTCCTATTAGTAGCACGGCTATAGTACCATTGTGAAAATAGCTTTCTCTACTATTTTCTAGAGGACAAATCTCTCCATAAGTATAGAAACCACATATTGGGAAACTTTCCGGCATGTTTTTTTGTAAATAGTGATATTCCTTATCTACATTCAATCCCAAAATGGCTTTTCTAGCAGAACAGGTAAATACTAGTGCCGCTTCTGGTTTGTTACCATTATAACTTTCAATAGCATCCTTAAGTGCTGTTTCAGAAGCAACGCTCATTTTTTCAATAGATCCGGAAACCAGTTGAACCACAACATCTTCCGGAACATCACCAAAAAAAGTTACACTTCTATTGTCTTCATTAAAAGTATAAGGACTTCTTATATAGTATTTTTCACTGTATTCGTTTGGGAAAACTGCCAAAGGATACTCAGTTGGCACTCTTTTATAATTACCGCCGACATAGCGGTTGTAGAAATCTAGAATTGGTTCTTGGTCAACTTCATAGACTACATTGCCGTCAACTTTTGTAATTCTTTTTTTATGTCCAATAGGAGTCCATCCACTGGCCAATCCCGAAGAAAAAATAATGTCTCCGGCAAAAAGAAGAACAAGTATGCTATCTGTTAATATCTCTCTTTTATAGAACTGATATGTTTTCTTCATAGACCACTGGTCCGCCGCCAATCCTCCAAAAATGGGAAATTCATGGCCTAATATACTTTTTAATGCATTAATCACCGATACGCCACCAACAGTCACGCTTTCTGCAAGTGTTATACAAAAGCTTGGTGATTTTGACATTTTTACTTCTGCTTGATTAATTGCATTCATTGCCGTTTGATGCGCGTCTTGGGATAAATAATTACCCATGCCTGCTTGGATCTCAATGGTATCCGAATGAAATAAAATTAAAGTAATAGAATCTTCTACACATCCTAAAATAGATGAGATCTCTCCATCTGTTGTACAACCAATCAACTCTAGCTTTGGAAATGTATCCATGATTGTGTCCAACACTTTTTGATGGTCCATGTGTATGGCATTATAGACAATACCTGCATGGGGGATTATTTCTCCCAACGCCTTTTGACACTGTTCCAATACGTCCATAATACAATCTGTCGCTTCTACGTCTTCGCTATGACCTACTACAACTTTAATCATATAAATAACCTCCTGTTTCATCCATCCTACACATCAAAAAACAAGTGTTTTTATAGTATGTTCAAGACGTCTAACTTAGTTATAAAGCCTTAATTATGTTATAGGCATAATATAAAAGGGACTTATAGAACATAAGCCACATTTATATTGTATCATTTTCATATGTTTTTTTCTATCTTTTTGGTTATTATATATATAAATAAAATTCACATCGGCATTCAACCCATAAAGCAAAACGTTTAGCGCGACTTTTATGATTGACTTCCTGATTGACAAATAGATATTATAACCCTATTATAAGAATAAATATTATATTGTGGTTAGGGTGTCAAGACTATATCTTTAACATTTTAATCATTTTTTGAGAGTGAGAATTAGATAATGGAAGAAATGTATGTTCATTTGCTGAAAACATTGCCCACAATTGTATTAATTATCATTGCCATCGTGAGCCTAACAATCCTGAGTAAAAGTGCTGATTTTCTGGTTGATGAGGCTGTAAGCCTATCCATTCAATGGGGAATCCCTAAATCTATTATTGGTGCAACTATTGTTTCTCTTGGCACCACTCTACCTGAAGCCTCTGTTTCAGTACTTGCAGCAATGCAAGGCAACCCTGACCTCGCACTTGGCAATGGCGTAGGCTCAATCATTGCAGATACTGGACTCATACTCGGGCTTGCAGCTATAATCGGTTACTTACCCATAGATCAAAAAACTCTAAACCGCCAAGGTCGCATTCAATTCGGCTCTGCTGCACTATTGGTCGTATTGGCATTACCTATGTTCGGTAGAAATAACGAAGGCATCATTCATCAATGGATGGGGTTTTTACTGCTGACTCTGCTTATTATTTATTTGTATATGATGATCCGTTGGGCTAAAAATGGTACAGAGGCATTTGAAAAACTGGATATTGTTAAAAGTCCAGCTATCTTTCAAATTGCAAAACTTATGTTTGCTATATCCATGGTCATTTTATCTTCTAAGTTATTAATACCAAGTATTGAGTTAACCGCCGTTCGTTTCGGTATTCCCCAAAGCATCATTGCCGCCACACTTGTTGCATTCGGTACCAGTTTACCTGAACTTACTACCGCTATTGCAGCGGTAAGAAAAGGACATGGTGAACTCGCAGTGGGAAATATTATCGGTGCTGATATTCTGAATGTACTTTTTGTTGTTGGTGCTGCTGCAGCTGTCACATCAAAAGGGCTTACTGTCGGTGCAAGTTTTTACAAATTACAGTTCCCTGCTATGATGATTATCCTTTTGGCTTTTAGGCTATTTGCTAAATCAAAAGACCATCACATTAATAAAAAAGAAGGGGTTGTCCTTGTATCTCTCTATTTAACTTATATTATTTTGAGTTACACATGGGTTTGACAAACTCAAAGTACTTTCGTTGAAGCCCCATCCCTGATATGTATAAATGCATGAATATTCTCGAGTATGATATCCGCTAGTTTCGGATCAAAATGCTCACCACGTTCTTGATGAAGTAAATCGATAATCTGTTCTATAGACCACACCTTCTTATAGACTCTATTTGTGCTTAATATGTTAAACACGTCTGCTAAGGCAACAATTCGCCCATATAAATGTATCTCGCCTTTTGCAAAACCTGCCGGATACCCTGCGCCATTCCATTTTTCATGATGCTCTAGGGCAATTAGAGCGGCTGTTTGGATGAGGGTATTTCTTGAATCTTTCATCATTTCAAATGGCAGTTAATACCGCTAAAAAAAGATTATCTCTATATACATTTATTCTATTTTTCTGGTCATGACCCGCAATCTTTTTTATCCCTTCTTTTTCATTAAAAAGATTGTTCCAGACTAAAAAGACGCTTTATCTGAAACAACCTTCGATGATCCATGGGTGGCTATAGCTTCAAAACTTAGTTTCTCTAAATCACACACAACATCAAGGTTACGTTGATACACTCATAACCAATATTGTATGTATAAGTTCAACCATATAGTTTTGGAAATTTAAGCATGGGTGCTTATACTATATCGTACCTTTTTCTGTATCTATAATGCCTTCTACAACTTCTTTTGCTTCATCACTTATTTCTTCTACCACTTCTACAACTTGAACATTAATTTCCCCAACTTCATCAATGACGTCATTAACCGCTTCTTTAATTTCTGGTTCTTCTGCTTTAATTTCATCCAACTTCGTTTTTTCTTCGTCTTGAATCTTAGCAATCTGTGTCTCTAATTCGGCCACTCTTATGTCAGCTTCGCCTATGTTGGTAATCAAGTCCTGTACTTGGCCAACGTCAAATGTACCCTCTTGATATAAAGTAAATACTTTTGTCCCCAACTCCAGTAGTGTTTCCTTTTTAACTTTTTGAGTTGTACTGATTTCTGATTTTAGCTTATTCACTTCAATCATTGTTGATGATTTTGTGCTTACAATTGCTGTCCCTTTATCGATGCTTTTTTTTAATTTACTAAAAAAATCTGCCATACTAAGTCCTCCTCGTCGCGGTAATCCCGCTTTTTATAGTGTTAATAAAAAATCTAAAGTTTTAAATTTTTTATTTAGGTTTAATGGAACGAACTGATTCATAATAAATTCAAGTTCTATTAGCGATTCCTGTTCTAGCTCAAAGGAAAAGATATCCTTCATCGGTTTTGACAATATGTACCTTATGGCATACAATGTTGCCTCATTGATTTTGATCTTATCTTTGACCGGATGGTTTTTATCATGACATAATAGCCCTCCGACCTGAGTACTGAAAAATATAATATTTTTATCATTATGGCAAATGGCACAATCATTCACCAAAGGAGTATAACCCAGTATGCTCATAGCCTTAAGTTCAAAAATTCTGATCGCCAATCTTGCTGACATACGTTTGTGGTTAATGGCATTTAAGGCATAGAGCAACAAATGCATCAAATCCACATTGTCCATATCTTCGTGAGTTGTGTACGCCATAAACTCCACAAGGTACATACCATAAGTCAAATCCTCCATGTCCATTCTTAGACCATGAAAGTATTCAATCAGTTGAGCCTCATAAACATTATAACAGTTTTTGCCTTTTGAAACAATAAAATCACCATAGGCGAAAACCTGAGCACAAGATAGCATTTTGCTGTTAGATCTCCTAACGCCTTTAACAAAAACCGTAATTTTACCAAGCTCTTTTGTTAGGAGTACCAACCGTTTGTCATAATCACCAATAGGCATTTCATGTAATACAATTGCCTTTGTTTTTATCTGATTTCCCATTTTTTTGCCTTCCAATAGCATACTTTTTCACTTTTATTATATCATAAAAGTGAGTTTTGACAACTTCATATCCTGCAGATTCCTCGTCACTATTAACTGCTAAAACAATAAAACTCAAAGGATCATCCTCTGAGTTTTTATTATCTAACTAATAGTGAAATATATACTTTTTTTAGAAATGAATTCATTTCTTTTTTGCTAGATTACAGACGATATCTGCACAAGTAGCAATGCCGATTGTTGCTGTATTAAAACTAATATCATAATAATCAGCAACTCCGAATTCAGTATTGGTATAATGGGAACAATATTTTTTCCTTGTTCTGTCAATGGCATGAATTTGTTCACTTACTTTGGCTTCTTTTTGATTGGGCATCTTTTTCTTCATACGTTCCAAGCGCCAATGGAAATCTGCGTGTATAAATAAATGAAGTGTGTAATCAAACTCCTTAAGAATCATATTGGCATTACGACCCACTATCACACAATTACCCTTTTCACCTATTTCCCTAATTACTTGTTTTTGTATTTTAAAAAGCCGATCACTTAATGGCCTATTATAGAAATCAAACAAACTTTGTGCAAAACCAAAGTCTAATGGAACTTTTTCATCCCATTTTAACAGACGTTCTACATCAACATTAGATTCCCTTGCTGCTTTTAGAATAATCTCTTTATCATAAAACTCGTAATTCAAGGCCTTGGCAATTAGTTTTCCCATTTCACCGCCACCGGCGCCAAATTCACGACTAATCGTTATTATCTTTTTCATTGGACGCTCCTTTTAATTGACTATAAAACTTTATTAAGAAAGTCAATGGTTCTGGGCTCCTTAGGATGTTGAAACACTTCCTCAGGCGTACCTTGTTCAACGATATAGCCACCATCCATAAAGATGATTCTATCTGCTACTTCCCTTGCAAAACCAACTTCGTGAGTTACTACAACCATGGTCATACCATCTGCTACCAGTTCTTTCATAACTGCTAAGACTTCGCCAACCATTTCCGGATCAAGGGCTGAAGTCGGTTCATCAAAAAGCATGATATCCGGATTCATGGCTAATGATCTTGCAATAGCGACACGCTGTTTTTGTCCACCTGAAAGTTGAGATGGGTAGGCTTCTGCTTTTTCCGGCATACCAACACGTTCGAGTAGCTGTAAGCACTTGACTTTACTTTCTTCCTTGGTCATTGTCTTTAATTGTACTGGTGCAAGCATAATGTTTTCTGCAACAGTTTTATGTGCAAAAAGATTGAATTGTTGAAATACCATACCAATATTTTCCCGAACCTTATTAATATCCGTATGCTTATCTGTTATGTTCATATTATCAATAATGATTGTACCGTTTGTAGCTGTCTCTAGCTGGTTTAAACAACGAAGAAATGTGGATTTCCCGCTTCCGGATGGCCCAAGCACAACAACCACTTCGCCTTCGTAAATATCAATGCTGATTTCTTTTAGCACTTCTAAACTACCAAAGTTTTTCTTCAGATTCTCTACATGTATAATCGTTTTTCTACCTTCCACGGTTCACCCTCCTCTCAACTCTTTTAGCTATTTTACTAAGTGTAATTATAACGACCATATACATAACACCAACAATCGCCCATGTTTCCAAGCTTTTAAAAGTATTGCCACTGATGGTTTTACCCATATTCGTAAGCTCTGGAAAACCGATAACGGATAGAATCGATGTATCTTTTAGAGTAATAATGAATTGGTTGATGATAGAAGGTATCATCGTGCGAATTGCTTGGGGTACTACTACTAACTGCATGCTTTTTGCATAATTTAAGCCTAGACTCCTACTGGCTTCCATCTGTCCTCGGTCAACACTTTCAATCCCTGCACGAATAATCTCAGCCATATAGGCACCACAGTTCATAGACAGCGCCATTGTTCCGGCTTGTAAAGCAGTCAATCTAAAATTTTCCACTCCCATCATTCTGATAGCCGTCGGTAACCCAAAATAAATAAAGTATGCCAAAACAATCAACGGAACGCCTCGCACTGCATCTACGTAAACAATCCCAAGGAAGTTAAAGAAACGGTTATGACCTACATTCATCAATGCAAAAATCATTCCAATAATCATAGCAAAAAACAATGATAATAGGGTTAGCAATAAAGTCTTTCCCAGTGCTCCAAGAAGCATCGAGCCATACGTTTGAATAATCAAGCTCATTGATTTGTTCTCCTTTTCATCACTATTTTGTTTATAATACCTAATGACAACAAGAACGTGAAAGACTTAAAAAGTCTCCCACGTCCTAAGTAAAAACTAACTTGGTATTATTTTAGATATGTATCAATGATTTCATCATATTTGCCGCTTGCTTTAATATTTGATAATCCGGCATTAAACATATCCAGTAATTCTTGATTGGCTTCATCCATGATTGCAAAACCATAAGGAGAACCTTCGTTTTCCATGCCTTCAACAATCATAAGTGGTAGTCCTGCCTCTTTTATGGATGTTGCCATGATTGGTGTATCCTCTACACATGCTACACTGTTTCCAAGTGTAACATCTTGATACATTGTAGGTGAATCTTCAAACGTAGTTACTGTAAACCCATACTCATCTTTTAAGCTGTTTGCAAAATCAGCACCTGCTGTTGCATTTTTTACGGCAACGTTCTTACCAGCAAGATCTTCAAAACTTTTGATATCACTACCTTCAGCAACAACAAATGTTTGAGTAGCGTTGTAGTATCCATCTGAGAAAATCCATCCTGACGCCTTACGGTCATCAGTAATTGAAGCACCTGCAATAATTGCATCTGCTTGCCCCGCTTGAACCGCTGCTATAGCTGCATCCCAACCAAGGCTCTGTAATTCATACTCAAATCCTTGATCTTCTGCGATTGCTGCTAACAAGTCTACGTCAATACCAACAAACTCATTGTTTTCATTGGTGTACTCAAATGGCTTGAATACCGTATCTGTCGCAACAACCCACTTCTTGCCATTTTCTTGTTCTGTGGTTCCTTCATCTTTCTCTGTGGAACCGCATCCGGCTAAAACACTTACCGCTAATACTGTTGAGAATAGTAACGCAAATAATTTTTTCATAATAATCTCCATTCCGCCGCCAAGCAGCGGCACAAATTGTAATGAAAGTTTTGACTATCTCCAGTTTCTTAGTATAATTTAATTCAAGAAGCTATACTACAAAGCACGGTAGGAGGAGTCGTAAAACTCTTTATCGTTTTAAACAGCATAATAATCAGTGTAAGTTTCGCCTTCCAAGCACAAATAAGTGGCTCTATAAGACCGTACACTAAGAATTGTTTTAACACCTAGTTAAATGTGTGGCGAAATAGTCAATGGCTTCTTTTAATCATTTTTGAAAGGAGTTTTCTATGAAAGTTGTTTATCAAACTTGTTGTGGTGTTGATGTTCACAAATCTTTCTTTGTCGCCACCATCATCAAAACAACCTCTGGTGTTACACCTTCTTATTAAAAGAAACGTTTCTCGACTTTCAACAATTCTATTTTGCAATTCAAAGACTGGTTGATTGCGAATCAATGCTTTGATATCTGTATAGAATCTACTGGCAAATACTGGGTCCCTGTTTTCAACCTCTTGGAAGATGATATTAACATCACCATCGCCAACCCTAAATGGGTGAAGACTGTTAAAGGTAACAAGGACGATACCAAAGATTCTAAATGGATTGGGGATTTGTTTCGATTAGGATTGGTTCCTGGTAGATTTATTCCTTGCAAGGCTATACGTATCCTCAGAGAATACACCAGGTACCGTTATAAACTGACTTCTGCTAGATCAAGCGAAAAGAATCGTTATCAGAACGCTCTTACTGTCTGTAACGTTGCTTTAGATTCGGTCGTTTCAGATATCTTTGGGAAATCAGCTACATCTATTGTTGATTACCTAATCGAGCAATCCGACAATTCCATCAACCACGAAGAAATTTCTTCCAGACTCTTTCGCTCACTTAAGAAAAAGTCTTATAGTGTCATTGATTCTATCGAAGGGTATCAGATGACTGATTCCCAAAAATATCGCATGCACCTTATCCGTACACATTTAGATTATATCACATCTGCGATTAACGATATAGACACTAAATTGGATTCTTTGATTGCTCCTTATGAAAATGCTGTTCAGTTACTGTGTACCATTCCAGGTATCAAGCGCAATAGCGCTATTACGATTATTTCTGAAATCGGTACGGATATGTCTCAGTTTTCTTCTTCTAAACGTTTATGTTGTTGGGCTGGTCTCACTCCCGGTAATAATGAATCTGCTGGTAAGAAAAAATCGGTTAGAATAAGACGTGCCGGAGTCTACCTAAAACCTGCATTAGTACAGTGTGCTCATGCAGCCGTGAAATCTACTGATTCCCCTTACTACAAACAAAAATATGAACGCATCATGAAACGTCGTGGTAAAAAACGTGCCATTATTGCTATCGCCAGAATGATTCTGACTTCTATTTATCAAATGTTCTCTACTGGTGAGACATGGAACCCTAGCGACCTTTTTAAAGCTGATATGCCAAAGCCTCTCGTTGAAAAACAGAAAGCTAAGGCAATCAAACAAGCAATGAAACTGCTTATTCAGGAGGGTATACTTACCGAACCACTAGAGCTTCGTAAATTTGATAACTAGTTCTTGTTCGTTGGCTGTTTATAAAACAGCTTATTAGTTGTGCCAATTTATTGGCTGTTTAAATATTCTTTCACACTAATTCTCCTCCGTTATGTTTCTATATAAAAAAATAGAGCACAAGCCATATGCCATAATCGTATTACACGACAAACACTTTTGTCTTTCGCTCAAACTACTTCACTATTATAGACAATTGTTAGGTTTTTGTCAAGTTTCTGATGCTATTGACAGCTTTGAAAGTTACTATTCAGCCTAAACTAAATAACGACGAACAATCCAGCTAAAAAATAGCTGGTGAACCATCTAATATTTTAATAATATTTTGAAACACACCCATATTTTTTCTTTTACATGTTTCAATCACACTTAAAATCTTACAATACATTTGATGACCTTCTGATTTGCAAAAACCACCTGACATTTTCTGGCGATTTTTACATTTTCTAAGGTCACGCTCAGACATATTGTTTTCAAAAGGGACTGCGAAGTCCTTAATAAACAATAAGTGGTTTTCCTTGTACTTTTGTAACCGATTTAATAACTTTTTTTCGTCCTTTTTTGCGTATTTTCCAACACAAGTTTTGTTTTGCTTAATACCAGTTTCTAAGATGGCATCATATTGTGACACATACGATTGAACCTCAGATTCGGTAAACAACTGATTCCTTTCGATTTTATGTTTTCTTGCTTTGTTAGCATCACATAGCATTGTCATCATTAGACTTGACCAGTTGTTTTGGGTTTCTTCTGTGTTCTTTTTAAGGTACCTTAGTAGATATTGAAATCATTAATAAGTGACCCCCTTTTCCTACTTTATTCTATGAAAAGCAATCCTCTCATCACCATTTTCAATATAAATAATCCCGCATTTCATAAAACCGTTTTTTTCTAAAAACCGTATCATGGGATTATTGTTTCTATGAGTATCAATGCGTATATTCGGGTGTTGATCAAAACACCAATCAACACAAAAGGAAGCTACTCCTTTGCTACCTCTAGCAGAGGCAATACGGTGTATCACAAAGTAAGGCGCATCATCCAGCCATTCACCTTCAAATATCTCCATATATGTAGGATCAACGCCCACTTCAAAACAGAATGTGCCTACTACATGATTGTCTAAAATACACACATAGCTTCTTCCAAGGCTAATATCATTTTTAAGAAGTTCTTTCCTTGGATAATCCTCACCCCATTGGCCAGGATTGTTCTGTTTCTTCATAAACGCTCTTGCATCTTCGTATATGGTGAGTATCTCGTCTAAATCTTCTAATGTTGTTCTTCTGATCTTCATGGTTACCTCCAAGTTGTTGCTTTATAAATAATAATCCCACCCATACATCTGCACATTTTTTAATAATAAAATCATAATAAGAAATTGCCCTTTTCTTTTTGCTTATCGGATATATCAGAAACCAAATAAAAGATGGCAAACCAATAACCGGTAAATACAAAGAACCAAAAACCAGTGATTGCAAGGTATGCTCATACTCACGTACCGAAAACTTTTCTAATATCCCTTTTGAACAATCCGCGGGAATATAGATAAATAAACCGAACGATAACCCACTCTTAACAGGCCCTATTGTTCGAACAGCTCCGTGATATAGATTATGACTACTTGTAATATTAAATAAAAACCCAGCAAGCCTGCTACGGTTTATAGTATTCCCCAGGTACACCGAAGGAGAGTATAGATTATTAGTGGTAGTAATGGTTTTTTCACAATATGGACCACTCCTAATAAATACTGCACTTATTTCATCTGGTAGTCAAGAATCATTTTTCATTGATATTATCCGTTACATAATCTAGAGATAGGTACCTGCTTGATTTAATCTCATTTTACTTGTATATATTGTATCGTAAAAATTCCGACGATACTACTGTTCTCTAAGTTGTTTTTCACGTATTCCTGAAAATAGTTGTATACGATAAATACGGGAACCTCTTAAGAGATTCCCTTACAGGTGATTACATATTATAATTGCCTTTTTATATGCAATAGATTAAGTTTTATTTAGACCAACTAAAGACTGTGCCATTAGATCCATCAATATTTAAAGTTAACTTTATTTCTTCGGCCTCTTTACTTGAAATCTTTTGAGGCTTAGTAAAATAAATATCTACTATAACTTCTTCAAAATAGTGATTCACACCAATAATAATATACTGATTTTTTGTCTCAAGTAAGCGAATAACGGGAGCTTGTAGTTCCTTTGTTCTTTGACGATTATGTACTATTTTTTCAATGATTTCATACCCACCCACATCAGCGTAGGACATCAGTAAGTTTTCTAAAACGATATCCTCTGTTGATGCATAGGCACTAAATACAAAGGTACCAAACCAATATGCTTTGCCTTCACCAATTCTGTTTACCGAATACGCTGTAGTGCCGTCATTAAATAAACCTAGGATTTCAGCAGATAAAGGTTTCACCATCTGATGATACATTTTACTTGGATAGTTGATATTATTCAAATCTGAAAAAGTCAGATTATTGTTAGCCGGTATCTCTGTTAAGTCAAAATGTTTTAGTCCAAATAATTTTTCTAGAGTATAGCTATTATTATCCATGGTCCCAGCTTCGTCAAACAATCCCGGACATGCTTCTGAAATCAGTGTACCGCCTTGCTTTACAAAAGAATATAGGCTTTCTATTTCATTCCTTGATAATGCTAATAACATTGGTAGATAAAGCACTTTAACACCTTGTTTAGCAATGTCACCAACATGATCTGCATGTAAGAAGCCCATAGGTATTCCATTTCTATAGGCCGCTTTGTAAATACCATTAATACTATCTACATAGAATCTATCCATCTTTCCTGCTGAGTATGTCAAGACTTCTGTTTGTCTCGATATATAGATTGCATTTGAAGGTTTCACACGTATCGCTTGATCTAACAGACTAGTATTAAATAGCTTAGCACATTCTCCGGCTACTAATGATCTTTCTGTATTTTCACCTAAAAGTCCGGTCAGTCCAAACCCAGGTGCTTCTATACCTGAGGGTTCCGGTGCATACTGCCAATAAACACTTCCTTTTCCTCCCATCAATATCGTATGATAATTCCATAATATTATGTCACGTCTCTTAGGTGTTTCTCCACCAAGTAGACCTGCTTTGCCACCGCCTCCTTGAAGTTCAACTTGGTAAAAACACTTACCGTCTGATGCTTCAGCAACAATCTCATTATGCATCATATGTTTATATAATTGGTCCTTCTTCATGAGCCATTTGGGAAAGCTTGTCAAGCCGAAAATATCTACTTCCTTTGCTAAAAGGAACTCATCACCTAGTTCATTAGCCAGTCCGCCAATTAAATCGTTGCCAAGATAACCACTATAAGCAATATGTGTCTGAGTTTTAATCATTGGCGCACCTCTTTTTATTGCTTCAACTCGTATTCTAAGCCATCGTTGTAAGTTTCCAAGCCAAAATATACGCCAGTCCATCATATCCGCCCATGTTCCAAACCTAGGTGGCGGAACAACTTCTGTCCAGCTTCTATAGGTTCTAAACCAAGCCGCGTTCAAATGCTCAATTGAGTCATATTTATTCTTCAACCACAGAATAAATTGTTTTTTTGAATGTTCACAATAACATAAAATATCATCTCTGTAATCATACATTGGTTCTAGATGGGGTTCATTCCATACATCCATCGATACAATGCTTGTCTCATCCTTATAATGCTCTGCTGTTTTCTCTAAAAAGCGTGTAACAAGTTCTACTGCCTTAGGATTGTCAAGACATAAACCTGGCCATCCCGCAGATGGAAGATTGGCCGGACCACCATACGTGATTTTCAATCCGTCTTTTGTTTCATAATAAGCATCTTCGTTACCTTCACTTGTCCAGTAAGGTGCGCCTTCAGGAATAACATTGATGATGACGCCAAGATTATTTTTTTTTGCAATTATTATCAATTCATCCAGTTCACTAAAATCAAATACACCTGGTTTTTTTTCAATCCAATTCCAAACTGCCCACAGTTTAACGACGTTAAATCCAAGTTCTTTCATATTTTCCATGTCTCGTTCCCAACAATCTTTCATTGGAAATGGCGGACGGTAGTATTGTGCCCCATAATACATCATAATGTGAAATCCTTCTTTCTATAATTATCCTTTTACCGAACCTGCCGTCAAACCTGTTACAAGATATTTTTGCATAAAAAATCCAATGATTATAATTGGTACCATTGTAATCGTTGCTGCCGCACTGGTTTTGCCCCAATCTACTGATAGCGCACCCGTATATTTTGCAATTGCAACTGTTAATGTATAGGTCTTTATATTGGTTAATTGCAAAGCAAACATTAATTCATTCCAAGAGTATTGCATCGTAAGAATAACTGCAGAACCTACCGCTGGCTTTAATAATGGAAATATGATAAAAAAAAGCGATTTCATTCTTGAACAACCCATTACTCTTGATGCTTCTAATAACTCCTTAGGCAAACTGCGCATAAATGAAAGCATCAGCCATGTAATAAAGGGTAGCTGTATTGCCGAATGCGCAATAATTGGTGCAAAATAGGTACCCGTTAATCCCACTTTGTTCATCATAATATACAAAGGAATCAAAATTGTTATCGTTGGTACGAGTTTACCAAGAATCATAAACACAGAGAAATACTCTCCAAACTTAGATCGATAAATCAAAATACCATATGCCGTGAACATACCTAGTAGAATAACGATGATGGATGTACTAATCGCTACCACAGCTGAATTCAAAAAATACTTCATAAAGTTATCATTAACTAATACTTTTTCAAAATGGCTGAATATTGGTTTAAACATCAAATCCGGCGGCATCGTCTTTATATCCAATGTTCGTCGAAATCCATTTGAAATGATGATATAAATAGGTACCACCGTCCATACTAGGAAGATGACTAAAATCAATTTTTCAATAACATTAAAATACCATTTCCCTTTAAATCTCATTATTTATCATCTCCTTATTTGTATTCTTCATGCTGAATTCGATTATTACGTATAAACGGAAGACCAAACATCAAAAAAGCTAATAACATGGCAAATAAAGATACCGTTGAGGCATAACTCATATTCGTATTTACAAAGCCCTGATTAAACGCATAAATATTTACGGACATCGTTGAATTATTAGGCCCGCCTCCGGTAAGTGCATAAATAATATCAAAAATCTTAATTGTATCTACGCCACTAATTAATAAAATCACCATATACATTGGTGACAAAAATGGAAGTGTAATCTTTTGGAAAGCTCTAAAAGCACCTGCTCCATCTACATATGCAGCTTCATAATACTCATGTGGTATGGCTACTAACCCTGCTGTCAATATAATGATGACAAAAGGCGTTACTTGCCACCAATGGGCAATGATAATTGAAATTAGCGCTGTGCTTTGTGAAGTTACACCTGGAAAGTCCTTTATGCCCAGACCAAAAAGTCCTAAAAACCAATAGAGTATGCCCTGTGGATCATAGATATATCTCCAAATCAAACCCACAATGATTGGCGATACCAAAAGTGGCATTGTAATAATAGGACGTAGTATGGAGGATGCCTTATGGCTTAGACGAAAGATTAATACAGCTGCTAGAGTTCCAAAAAGTAGGTCACCCGATATTGCTCCCACAGAAAATAATACGGTTACAACTATACTTTTTATAGCAGTTGCATCATTAAAAAATCGTACATAATTATCAAAACCAAGAAAATCTCTCGCTAAATCAAAGCCACCTAAACTAAAATCAAAAAAACTAATAAATGTACCAAAAAATAAAGGTATAATCATAACAAACGTTATTAATAAAAGCGTAGGTAAAATTAACAAAAATGGTAATAAGTCCCCTCGTTCAAAAGACCAGTAAAAATTTCTTTTCATAAATGTACACCTCTTCCAAAAAATTAGGAGGTGGTATTAGCACCCCCTGGTCCTACACTATTATTTATAATCACTAAAGTCTACATCTTTTAATGCTTCTTGTAATTTTTTCATAGCTTCTTCCGGATCAACATCCGTAGACGCTATTTCAGAAAGTGTTGCTATAAGTGCATCTTTCATTGTTTGTGTTTCCTTAAGCACTGGATCCATCCTTGCACTTGATAAAGCTTCCATAACAACCCCTATAAATGGAGCTGCCTCTTTAACTTCAGCATCTTCACTTAACGCTATAATTCCACTGACTTGTTGATTAATAAGTGTTTGACTCTTTTCAATTTCAGGACTTGTAAACCACTTAATAAAATCAAAAGACTCCTGTGGTTTTTCTGTATTCTTAGCAATCGTCCAAACCCAGAACTGATTGTTTCCAACGACATCACCTGTTTTACCTGGGAGTGGTGCATATTTGACTGTATCTACAATTCTTGACTGATCTGGATCCGCATT
The DNA here is from genome assembly GCF_059865615.1 of Petrocella sp. NCBI lineage: Bacteria > Bacillati > Bacillota > Clostridia > Lachnospirales > Vallitaleaceae > Petrocella > Petrocella sp. The sequence continues at coordinate 126,281 of NZ_JCBCDA010000113.1, forward strand.
AAGATTGGCTAACGCACTCATTGTAATACCTATTGGTGCAAGTCCAGTTCTTACTGCTTCTGCCACATCATCATGGTGCCATGCCAGCGAACCATCTAAAGAGTATTTTGCTAATTCATCGTAAGATTTTGCCGCGTATATACTTTCTTCAGATGTAAAATCAATCATGCCTTCTTCATTAAAGTAGTAACCACCTGTTCCAAACAGAATTTGTGCATATACTTGTGTAGATGCTCCGCCTTGCTTAGCCGGTAGTGCAATACCTGTTCCTTCTGTTTCTTTAAAATACTTAGCCACAGCAATTAAATCATCTGTTGTTTTTGGTACTTCTAGTCCAGCATTTTCCAGCGCTACTGAATCGTAAGTCAATATTAACGTCTGAGCAAAAGTTGGTAATCCGTATGTTTTTGAATCAATAACACAGCTGTCCATCATACTTTTTGAGTACATTGAAGTATCAAGTCCGCTCTCTTTAATGTAGTCATCGATTGGCAGTAAGTAACCGTTTTCTACGTATTCTTTCATCCAAAAGTAGTTCACCCAAACCACATCATAGTTGCCATCGCCGGGTTTTGATTGAAACGATAGTATTTGTTTTTGTTTAAGATTACCGTAATCTACATCATCCATTATCACCATTGAATCGGCATAATCTTTTATAATTTCTTTTTGTGTGTCCGCATGAGGACCTGCCCATCTGGATACAAACAATGAAGTCGGTTCTTTAGCTTCTTCTGTTACTTCAGTTTCAGTTGTTTCTTCATTTGCAACATTCTCTTTGTTACTACACCCCACACTAAAAACCACTACTAACAATAATAACAACCCCATGATTCTTTTTGTTTTACACATGATATCTTCCTCCTATTTCCTATTTTCGACTCTTTTATAAGAGTCAAATTTTTATCTTATATGACGTATACCATAAGATTTAATAATTGAAATCCATTTACTTCGTTCTTCTTTGCCTGCACTTTTCTGATGAATGCCCATATTCCTCATGCCAAATTGTTCAATTTTTGATTCTCCTAAATTATGATAAGCCATAATCTCGCCATACTCAATTCGATTATACTTCTTCATTAGTTTTGCAATGCCTTCTAAATGTTCAAGATCGTCGTTCACGCCAGGTATTATTGGAAACCTTAAGATTATTTTAGCACCACTTTTATATAGAAGGTCCAAGTTTGATAAAATCAGTGCATTATCTACCCCGCAATAGTACTTATGTTTCTCCGGATTCGTCACTTTATAGTCAAAAAGAAACAAATCTATTTTCGGTAGTAGCTTTAAATATTTTTCAGGTGGTGCATACCCCGAAGTTTCCATACAGACATGAATACCTTCTGTTAAGTCTAGAAAGTCAGCGATGAAGTCAGCGTGATTCATCGGTTCCCCGCCTGATAACGTTATACCGCCTCTCTCATGCCTTTCATTAGGAAGTTCATAGTATACTAGATCCGGCTTAAGTTCCTCAAACAATTCTTTTGTTGAATATTCTTTGCCAACAATCTTTAGCGCTTCATAACAGCATACTCTAACACATTCTCCACAAAAATTGCACAGTTCATGATTAAAAACATGTTTTTCTTGGCCTTGATATACAATTTTACTATGTGCCCCTGGAAGGCATACCGGAATGCATTCCATACAATTGACACATAAGAATTCATTATATAAAAACTGCGGTCCTGATAAGAACGATTCAGGATTATGACACCATTTACACCTCAGAGGACAGCCTTTAAAAAATATAGTTGTGCGAATACCAGGGCCATCATTCAGTGAAAATCGTTGTATGTCAAACACCCGTGCTTTTTTTGTATTAATAGGTAACTCTGTCATATATCTCCTGCTGGATGTCCTTTTTCAAATCTACGAATCTAGCACTGAATCCACCGACACGCACGATTAAATCCTTATAATCTTCCGGCTTTTTTATGGCATTATATAAATCTTCTTTACCTAAAACCGTAATCATTGCTTGCGCTCCACCTCTAACAAAATAACTGGTTAATGCAAGATGTACCTTTTCTCTAGAGCTAGCCATGAGTTCTTTTGTAAATCTCATGTTCTGAACCGCTCCGGCATGATTATCATGAGACAGCTTTACGAGAGAGTTAAGCATGGCTGTTAAGCCATTTTTATCTGTTCCCGGTGAAGGGTTGTTTGCATTTGCCATAGGCATGCCTGATTTTCTACCATCCGGTGTCGCCCCAACCCATCTTGCAAGCGTTGTATTTTGTGCATTATTAATGGTCACATATAGATACGCTTTTAGTCCTACTGCCGAAGCTTGTTTTCTTGATGTCTCTGCAATGTAATTATGCAGGTCTATATAGATTTCATCCACATAATCATCATCATTACCATATTTTGGTGCATCTAGTAATAACTTCCGAATCTTATCATACCCATAAAAATTGTGATCCATCGCTGTTACCAATGCATCGACTGTCAGTATTTTCTCATCAAATACATATTTTTTAATTGCTGCTAAAGCATTTGCGGAATTAACATTTCCATATAATTCTAATGCGCCTGTTAAATGCGCACACCCCCCATTAAATATTGCCTTACCGGATTCTAAACATCCGTCATATAGCATCGATACCAATAAGAAGGGATGCATTTCCCCAGTCATATCATACTCATATTTTTGGAATTTTGCTTGAGCGACAATATAATAGGATAAAATTGATTTATATGCTTCATAGAACTCCTCATAATTCATACACGCTTTTAGGGATTTAACCTTTGGCCCCATCTTTTTACTACTTATATGATCATAACCACCACGAATTGCTAATTCTAACATTTTGAGTGAATTTGCTGAACCATTCGGGCTACCAAAACTAAAATGATTGAATTCAAATTCACCGCATCCAAGAGGCATATATGACTCAGCCATTTCCTTTGAAACATCGAAGGCTTTACCAATAGCATCTACAAGAACATCATCGTTATATAACAAAGGGTATGTTCTTCCTTCTTCAATACATTTCATTGCCGCATTCCATACTGCTATAGGCGTTTTGCTATTAAATCTTAGTGTCGTCTGCGGTAAGGGTTCTCGTACCGTTCGACAAGCTTCAATAATTGTCAAGCAAATTCGATCTGCATTTTTAGGATTTCTACGCCCATATCCACCGATAATAACTCTTCCGTCTGTTTCTGAATCCATGTGATCGATAAGTCGGAAAAATGATTGAAGCATCGCTAAAGCTTCCTCTTCTGTAATAATACCATTATCGATATCATGTACATAAAAATCGCCGATATACTCATCAACTCTACCATGCTGCAACAAAGGAATCAGTAAACCGTATAACCATGACAACTGTAAAGCTTCAAACATACTGCTTGGTGGGTTCGTTTGAATCTTAGATAATGCATCTGCTATATGCATTAATTCAGTCTTTCTTTGTTGATTGTTTATAGTATTCATCAACTTAGTGGCTTGACTACTATAGAACGCACATACATTTTTTACAATTTCAACTTCTTCTAGCATACAATTATAAATCACAACATCTTCATTATTTTCGATGGCTTGTTTTCGACGGTTTCTCACCAAGTCCATAAGTCCATTCAATCCCAGGCTTAGAAGTTTATCATAATCTATAAAGGCACCAGCCATCCTGACTATCGGACACGCTGGTAAAGGCTCTTTCTTCCAATCCATTGATGGAAAAATGTCCTGTAGCTCATCCGGTCTTTGATTAAAAATAATTGTTGTTGTATTTTTAGATTTCCAGAATGTTAGTAGATCATGAAGATCTTCACGATATTTTGCATTTCCGGTAGCAAACTCAAGCTCTCGCGTTACTTTTTCTTCATCCATATAATATCCAAAACCACCAGTTTGGCCTTGGATTCCAAATCCTACCAATCCCATTTGCAACCGTCCAGCAAATAAATCTTCGTCTTGAATGGGGTGTAATGCGGCTGGAAATTGGGCTTTTAAACATGCAACTTCGATTTCTTCCGGTCGATCATATTTAGTTATTGCTTCTCTATAAGCATTTGTAAAATTTATCTCGTATTGCAAATCTTTTCGAGGGTTCTTAACTTTGAAGTTGTTCATATTTCCTCCTTAAGTACGTTACCGTCATTCTCACCTTAATGACTAAAACCATTATATCAAGACAATTAAACAAACGCTTCTCTTGCATTGACTAAATCTTTGTGCTATATTGACTTATCGACGTATTTATGGCTATTAAAGGAGAACCTTATGAAACCAATACAGATTTCTATCAATAATTTTATAAACAATCCCAATTATAATTATGCAAGCATTATCGATGATCCCAATCAGTTAAAAGTTGAGCATTTCCACAATTATTATGAATTATTTATTGTTAATGAAGGTACTGCCCAGCACAATGTGAACGGATCTATAGAAAATCTCCAAAAAGGAGATCTTGTTTTTATTCGACCTGATGATGCTCACAATTATGAAAAGATATCAAAACGATTTAGCATTATTAATATTCTCGTACCCATGAATGCAATAACTGAATTACTAAATTATCTTGGTCCTACCTTCAACGCAGAAAAACTCTTAATTTCAAAATTACCGCCCATAGTGCATTTAAATCAAAATGAGTACAATGAAGTCATTGCAGATTTAGAGCAATTGGTCTTATCAAGGCGATTATCTAAGGAGAATTCTGCTTATATATTTAGAATTGTACTCATGAGAATCATAACAAAATACTTTTCGTCTTCAATAGCTAAAGGAAATAGCAATGTTCCCACATGGCTTAAATGGTTAGCCTTTGAAATGCATAAAAAGGAAAACTTTGTTGTCGGTCTGGATGCCATGTATCGACTTTCAGACAAATGCCCTGAGCATCTTTCTAGAATGTTCAAAAAGCACCTGAATAAAACTCCGACACAATTCATCAATGAAATACGTTGTGAATATGCTGCTAATATAATTGCATTTTCCAAAGTCAAAGTCATTGATATCTCCTATGAAGTAGGTTTTGGTAACTTAAGTCATTTCTATCACTGCTTTCAAGCTATATATGGCATTGCGCCAAACGCCTTTAGAAAGTCTCCAAAGATTGCTCAAGAAGATTTAGATGTCATGCAACTTCCATCTTTAGATGCGACTAATATTAATAAGGCTATGCCATTGAAGGATTTTTATTAAAGATTGACATAATATATAGAAAAGCAGAAAAAAAAATATTATAGCCATTATTGATAATACAAGTGCATAATAGTGATACCACTTCTTTTTCATCTTATGAAGTAGGAACATTCCTGCTGCAGAAATTAAAAGCATAACCAAGTTGATCACAATCGGTGTTCTATATGATTGGATGCCTATTTCAGCCCTGAATGTGGTAAGTGAACTAACTAGAATGCTTGCTCTGAATCATTCTGGTACTCTCGTATTATATATAATAAAGTAACGAAGTATTCAAATAATCTCATATCCAACACATAATGATGCTACAAAGCTATACGTGGTGTCTTAGTTCGTATGTTTCTAAAATTCATAAATATCGAATAATACAATACAAAAGCTACCACTAATGCAAAGAAGCTAGCAATGGTAACAAGTAAAACATCTTTTACTATTTCGGTTTTTTTATTCACAATACATCTCGCTCTACTTTCTAGTATCCATCTACATAAAGACCAAGGAGACTTTTGTAGATTCTTTGTAATATATTTCATTTATCAAACCCAAGAACTGTCTCGGTCTGGTCCCCAGTTTATACTTTCAAAGTGACTGAGGAACCAAGAGAACCGTCCCTCCGGTCGCCGCACCTCCGGTCGCACAAAACAGAAAATAAATTTCTCTGTTTTACACAATGAATTTTCAGGACTCTATCAGGGGTTCTGAATAGTTACTCAGCAACAATAAATCAATTAGATTGATCACTTCATAGTATTGCAATAAATTTAGAATATTTTCATAGGAAACCGTTAGTTTTGTGATCATTATTGGTTTATTTTGCATTTCATTATTATAAATGGATTCATTCTTTACCTTTCTATAGGTGGATACTATCAAAATGTATATCTTCTCTATCAATTAAAACCTATTGTTGAAAGAGGGGGTATTAAATGTTAATCTTAAAAAGGTACTACTAAATGCTTCTTAAATTACTAAAGAATATAGGATTTATAAGTTAGCGCGAAATTTTGGTAATAGTTATGTGTAGGCAATAATAATTAATATGTTTATCGAAAGGAAGTTTATATGGAAACAAAATGGGATACTACTCCTAAGAATGATCGATTCGAACCAATATCAGGAGAGAAAACAATGAAGGCGGTTGTTACTGCCGGCAATGGTGGTTATGAAAAACTTGAATGTAGAGAGGTGCGGATGCCTTCACTAGAATCTGGTGAAGTTCTCATACAGGTATTGGCTGCAGGCGTCAACAACACAGAAATCAATACGCGTGTTGGTTGGTACTCATCTTCAATTACAACGAGTACAGAAAGTGCAACCGAGAAGCAGTTGGCATTAAGTAATGCGGATGGTGGATGGAATGAAGCAACGCCCTTCCCGTTCATTCAAGGGACAGATTGTTGTGGACGTATTGTTACAGTTGCCCCAGGAGGAGATCAAAGCTCTATTGGCGCTCGTGTTCTTGTACGCGCATGCATGCGACGGTTTGATTTTGAATCCATGGAAAATATCTGGATGGGATCAGATTTTGATGGTGCCTTCGCTCAATATGTCAAAGTCCCGGCATCAGAAGCATTTATCGTAAATTGCGATTGGAGTGATGCCGAACTTGGAACAATCCCTTGCGCTTATGGAACAGCTGAGAATATGGTTCATCGTGGAAATGTAAGTAAAGATGAGCATATTTTAGTCACTGGCGCCTCAGGGGGCGTAGGTTCAGCCGTCGTTCAACTTGCAAAAAGACGTGGGGCAATTGTTACTGCAATTGCTTCGGCATCTAAGGTTGAACAGGTTCTTGCTATCGGAGCGGACCTAGTCGTAAGACGAGATGAGGATATTCTTTCCAAACTCGGTGAAAAAAGTTTTGACATCATCATTGATAATGTTGCAGGACCTAGTTTTGGAGACATGATTAAATTGTTGAAACGAAATGGAAGATATGTTTCTTCTGGCGCGATTGGAGGACCCATTGTAACTTTTGACATGCGGGATTTTTATTTGAAAGATCTGAGACTGATTGGATGCACCGCATGGGATGCACCAGTTTTTCCTAATCTTATCTCCTATATTGAAAAGGGTGAAATCAAACCACTTGTAGCAAAAATATTTCCACTCGAACAAATAGCGGACGCTCAAAGAGAATTTCTCGAGAAAAAATTTGTCGGTAATTTCGTATTAATCCCACCATCCGTGGATGAATAAAACGTTCAGGTGAATCAAAACCTATAGTCTATTCAATTAGCACGCACATGAATTAAGGAGCCGTCGGATACTATCCGGCTGCCCCTTTTTCATATAAATATAGAACTCACAAAATATAGGATTAGGCAAAAAAATAGTATGAAGCTCACAGCGGCATACTATTTTCTATAAGGGTTGTTTTCCGACAGCCCCCTGATGTTACGATATGATAAATCCATTTTTCAATTTCTAAATTAGTCATAACTAAAAGTGTGTGTTATTACATATATGGTTTACCGTATACCTTACATTGAAAAACTATTTCAAGATAAAAAGACCTGCAAGTCAAATCTCTGACTAGCAGGCCTAACTTATACTGTGTTAACTTTTCACTCTATCGAACCAGAAGAACCGACTGAGACAACTGGTTCCTCACTTTCTATGCTTGCGAATAAGTTTATAAACTATTACTCCAATTCCAATCACAATTATCCATGCAAATGCAACTGTAATTAGATAAGGTAAGTTATCCAATGTAATTCCTCCTTTGCAATAGTCTTCAGACTCATAAATTCACCTCTATTAATTTGAGAGAAATTCTATATTGAGTTTTGCGGTATAGTTAATAGTAGCTAACTCTAAACCACCGCTAATTTGAACATAAGCTGTCATCGTTCCAGGTACAGTAATTGATATAAAAGCCTTAGGATTTATGAATAATTAAATACTAAGGCTTTTTTATTATGATTTTAAAATCACACTTAAATAAATATTCTTGTACATAGCCCCCACCAGTAGGATGACATGAGAGGCATTAATTAGATTAGTAAGACAATGTAATGTTTGTGCCACGAAATCCTCTTAATAATGAAAATCAGTTTGTTAGTCCATCCGGCCCGACATTATCCACCAAAAAGACCATCCCTATGTAATTTATGTTCCGAAGGTACTATAGGGATAATTAATCTCATAAGAACAAGCATAAGTAACTAAAAATTAAGTGTTATGTTTATCAAATTCAATTAAGTCTCCCTTTCAGTTCAGTAATAAAATTCAATAGAAATTATACTATAGCCATTTAATGGTGGATAGTCAAAAGCGAAAGTGAAGTAGCATCATTGTTATTTCAAAAGTTTTAGTTTAATAACTTGTTAAAACCCCAAGACTTCACAATATAACTGCCCTCAAATTCTTTTTTTAATATCCCAGACCAAATACCTCGGTATATCATCCCATATCATCTTGTTTAACCGCTTTTAATAAGTATTGTTCTACATTTAATTTTTTATACTAGAATTCACTGGTTGTTTTAATGCTAACTTCCCATGTTTTTCCTACTCAATGAAGAAAGCCATCAGGGGATTGCACAAAATTGATAGTGTTAAATCCTATGCTAACTATCCTGTATAATCACTGTCTTTCCAGCGATTGAACGTTCTTGTATGAATTTTTATAATTTCACAAGCTTTATATAATCTTGCTCCATTTTCTACTGCTTCACTAATTAGCTCTAAAGCTTGTTTACGATCTTGGGCACTAATTAGTCTTCCTCGTTGTCCGTTCCCCATATCGCATTGGCCTTTTTTCCAAGTACCAATAATGCTGCCGCTTCTGCAAGCGCTTTTTCCTTACGGTCCAACTCTTTTTGCAACTTTTCTTTTTCCTTTTTTTCTTTTCTTAGCTCTTGATTGACTTTACTTGTTCTCTCTGATGTTCCACCGTTAGCCTGCATGCAAGCATCTTTCCATTCTTTTACTTGTTCTGGGTAGATCCCTTTTTTTCTACAGTACTCTGAGAACTCGATTTCACTTAAGTTTGCTGTTTCTAAAACAACTAGAAATTTATCTTAGGTACTCCAATTTTCTGCTTTTTTATACTTTGTTGTTGATGATAAACCTGTTCTTTTGACCTCATCACGCCATCTATATAACCTGTTTGCATTGATTCCTGTTTCTTTATGAATATCACTAATCGACTCTTCACCACTAAGTATTCTAGATAGTATCTTTTCTTTTTGTTCCTTACTGTATTTGTTATAACTCATCGTTGTTCTCCTCTTCTTCGAGTATTTATCATACTCTATTTGAGGGTTAGTGACAACTTCCGTTTAACAGAGGGTACTTTAAGATCCTTCATACTCTTATTCTATGTTTTCTTGATTTAATGATTATTAGGGTGAATTGGAATCAGAGATTCCAATTTGTAAAATCAACTTCTGGTTTAGCATTTCCCTTGCAAGAACCTAGGTGTTAAACTAGTTGTCTTGTAGTTGAATCATACAGGATTCTAAAACATTGCTTTGGATCCCTGATAATAATGCTACTGGTTTTATCTGTTTAGTCTCAGTTTTAGTCGTGATTACCACTTCTTTTTTCACAGTTACTTGCCTATCTTTTCATTTTAATATAGAGACCTTATCTAAGAAAAACACACAAAAGTCCTCTGTTAGTTTGATGTGACCCTAACATAAGACTTTGCTGTATTTATCAACTTCATAACATTGCTAAAATCCGAATCTACTTATCATCAACGTTCATTCTTTCAACAATCTTTCTCAATAATTCTTCGATATTGCTTATTTTCTTTAACAACTTAAAAAAGAAAATTAATATCAAAATAATAATAGCTAT